>JAEUUQ010000326.1 GCA_016787505.1 Saprospiraceae bacterium
AATTGGCCGTCGCAGCCAAAGGTGGTGGGTTCGTTGTTTTCGCCGCCTATTCCGCCGCTGGTTACGTTGCCGCCGCCGCCGCCGCCGCTGTTGTGGTCGTTGCCGCCGCCGCCGCCGTTGGCCTGGGCGCCGCGACCGGCCTCCTGTCCGGGCAAAAATGCGGCAATGCCTTCTCCTTTGGCGGCGCCGCGCCAGTTGTTGAGCCCGTAGGAAAAACCGCTGACGTTGACCAGCCAGCTGCAATCGTTGCCGTCGTTGATATCCGCTACGCCGCCCCGAAAACCCTTGCCGCTCACGTCGATGTCGGCCATCAGGGTTAGACTGCCCGTGGTTTCAAACACCAAAACGCCGCCGGTGGCGCCGTTCCAGGGGGCGGCGCTTAGTTCGCCGCTTACTACAGCCTCGGCATAAACCGGCCAGGTAACCGCTTGTACTTTTCCATCGAGCTGGTAGTTGTGATAAAGCGCTTTTTCCAGTATTATCGTATTGCCTGCCACTGAAGCTATGCGTGCCCGTTCATACCGGCCGCTGCTACGGTAATCCGTCACATCGCCGAAAGCGGCGGAATTGGAGGTATTAATCAGTGCGCCCTGCATCTGCATCAGCAGCAAATACTCACCGGCAGCAAAATTAGATGCATCGCTAACGGTAAGCGTATGGGTACAAGTGTCGATACCGGTTACCGCAGCATAATGATTGATTACGCCCGATAGTTGGGTTTGAGCCGGCAATAACCCGGCAGTTGCCAGGCCGGCAAGTAGAATGATAATTTTGCGCATAGGTGATGACGTTGTTGCGATTTCAAAGATCGCATTTTTTGTGGGAAAATCGGTTGTAGGTTGTAGGTTGTAGGTTGTAGGTTGTAGGTTTGTAGGTTGTAGGTTGTAGGTTGTAGGTTTGTAGGTTGTAGGTTGTAGGTTGTAGGTTGTAGGTTTGTAGGTTGTAGGTTGTAGGTTGTAGGTTGTAGGTTGTAGGTTGTAGGTTTATGAATAAGCGTGGCCCAAAAACCCATAAACCCATAAACAAAGAGAGAACAGAAAAATCAACAAAAAAACCGGCATAGGTTGGCGGCTATCGCGGAAATACCTATCTTTGCGCTTCGTTTTAAAAAGCCCGTTGCTTGCTCAGCAAGGTAAACGGGAATGGTTGCATAAAATAAACCTAAAAGGCAATGCCTGTTAAGATCAGATTACAACGCAAGGGCCGTACGAAACGCCCTTTTTACCACATTGTTATTGCGGATTCCCGTTCGGGTCGCGAAGGCCGTTTTATTGAAAAAATCGGCATTTACAACCCGTTGACTAGTCCCGCAACTATTGAAATCGACCGCGACAAAGCCTACGACTGGCTTATCAAAGGCGCACAACCTACCGATACGGTGCGCGCCATCTTGCGCTTCAAAGGCGTAATGTACCGCAAACACCTGATGCTGGGCGTACAAAAAGGCGCAATTACCATAGAACAGGCCGACGAGAAGTACCTTAAGTGGACTACGGAGAAAGAAGCGAAGATCGCCGCACGCGTAGCCAAAAAAGACGAAGAACAACGCGCATTCCACGCCCGCGTAGCCGGTGTAGGCATCATGCCCGCACCCAAAGTAAAACCGCAGGAAGTAGTGGTGGAAGAAGCTGTAGAAGAAACTGTGGAAGCAGCAGTGGAAGCGGCTGAAGAAACAGCAGCAGAAGTACAGGAAGAAGTAGTAGCTGCGGTAGAAGAAGAGACACAGGAAACACCCGTTGCAGCCGCCGAAGAAACCGAAGCGCCCGCAGCAGAAGAAACAACAGAAGAAAGCGCCGGCGAAGAAGCTTAATTCAACCCGGTGTTAAGGGGGCAAAGAAAGTCCGTATAATATTATTCAATATTGTATATTTGCCCTATCTGTTTCAGGCTATACTTTTATTATTATTATAATACTTTAGTGAACCTGGTAGTGCCTTAAGTTGCACTATCAGGTTTACGTTTAAAATGGCCATCCTATGTACGAATTAAATCCGGAATACATCGAACAGCTGGAAACGCTGGCCGCCGGCATCCAGGAATCGGAAGAGCTGCAACAATACCTCGAAGAGGAAGAAGAAGCCTTTTATATGCAGCTCAAAGAAAAATACGAACCGCATATTGCGGCGCTTTACGAAGAAGTGGCCGAACACCACCCCCTTCAACTCATTACCTTTGAAACGATATTACTCGACCCCGCCTTCGAAGGGCTTTTTCTGCCCAAACTGCTGGGCCATTCGGTGTTGCGCGGCGAAATCGACGATCAATGCAAATATGTTCGCCCCCAGGACCACTTCAAAGACGTACTGGCGGCTATTTGCAACTCGGCCAATTTTGATATTCTGAAAAAGCGCATCGGGCAATCTATTCAAATCGGGTTTGCACTGAGCAGCGATATTTGGATTACCAATCTCATTAACAGTTTACCCAATAAGCGCATCCGTTATTTTCTGCAGAGCCAGAAACTCGAGAAATACCGCCACTACAACGAGCGGCTGGCGGGTTTTAATCGTTATAAAAAACAGTTTGTACACGACAATTTCCTCACTGCGGAGTTTCCAAGTACGATGCCTGAATTGCAGGTTTATTTCGGACAACTCAAAACCTTCCTGATCAGCCGTATCAACCGCAAAGGAGATGACTCTACGCTGCTCGAACCCCTGAAGGCATTGGTGGCCAACAGCCAGTTGCAAGGATCGGTAGAACACTTGCAAATATCCGTGCTTTTTGCCGCTTTCTTCAACCTGGAAAAGGATGACATTGTTTTTGTGGCCAAACATCTCAACGCCATCCGCAAAACCACGCCCGAGTATAGCGACAAGTTCCTCGCTTTCGTGCTCGAATTGCACAAGCGCACCGACATCGACTATACGCCCCAGGCCGATTTGCGCCTTTCCGATATGTTTGATTCCAAAATCAAAGACGATATCAGCGCCTATTTCGAACTCATGGATATTGTGCACAAAAAAGGCTACGTGCACCCCGAAACCCAGGAGGCGGTGAAACAATTCTATACGCACCATCAGGGACTTTCACTCATCAATGAATGCGTGCGCCAATCGATTTTCCAGTACTTTTCGAAGTTCATCAACAACCTCGAAGAAAGCGCCTATGCCGACTTTTTCGAGATATCAAAGGTATTTGCCGTCTACCAGCAGATTTTCCTCAACCAGCACTTCAACCAGGCAATGGAGGATTTGTCGATGGGTTATGTGCAAAAACTATTGCACCACTATACCGACAAACGCGGCAAAGACTACCAGGATATCAAGCGGTTTGTATCCCACAATTTCCTCGAATACGAATTCCTCTCGGAAAAGGAAGTAGTGGAGATCTTCAAGTCAAGAAGGAAAAAGAAAAAAGAAGATTAACGTTTAATAATGCGGGCCCGTTTGTCAAATTTCTTTCGCACTTTGGCAAGCGCCTGTTTTAACTCTTCTTCGCGCTCGTAGGCCATTTGCACGCCTACGAGCGTGAGATTCCCCTGCTTTTCGGTATACGGCTCATAACCTGCGTCAAAAATCTTTTGTACCAGGCGTTTGACATTTCCCTCATTAGCAAATCTGCCAATAAGTATAATACCGTATTGCTGCGCCGGGTCGGGAGTAGAGGCTTCTGTATCCAGGTCTTCATCCGAAAGGGTGTCGGTAGGCCATTCAACCGGGGGGGACTGGGTCGGACTAATATTGATCCGCGAAGCGGGGGCCGTAGGTTCGTTATCAACAGCGGAGTCATTATTTTGAAAAAAAACAAGATACCCGCCTGTAACCAGGATGATAAAGGTAAGGGACAGCACCCAACTAAAATAGCGCTGAAACCAGCCCGCAATACGGGCGCTTTGCCCCATGGGGCGACCGCCGCCTTGTTGCGCTTCCTCGGCTTTGGGGTTTCGTTCTGTTCTGACGATGGGTGAAAATTGCACCACCGGCAGTCCATAGCTTGCAGTGTTAAAATTGGTTGAATCCTCCAGAAATCGCAGTTGGTCTTCGTAATCGCGATATAAGCGGCCCACTTTGGGGATGGTTACCATCTCGCGTTTTTCTATGATTTCCAGTGCAACCTTTACGTATGCAGCCACTGCGTGTTGGGCGTCGTGCAGACTAACCTTATATTTCTCGCGGATATAATTGACCAGGATGCCGTCGTCGAGTTGAAGATGCGATTGAAAATGCAATTGCAGGGCAGGAGGTTGCACCTTGCGTTGCACGTGGTCAACGGCTGCATTTTTGTATGTCGACACAAAAGTACCCAGCCCCGGCACGGCAAGTGAATCATGTTCGTAGAGCAGGGGCGCTATGCATTCACCAACTTCAATTTGCATAAGATAGCGATATCTACCACTTAAAGGTACGAATTTATAAGGAAAAACCAGTCAAACCCAATACAAAAGGAGATAAGTAGATAAGTTGCTATTAACAAAAATTTATTCTTTTATAAATGGCAGGCTAACTACCGAACGGTTATCCACTGCCTGCAGGGTATATTTTCCTGCGGATAAATTGCTGATTGACAACCACATATTTGAACTCCCTTCGGGTAGTTGCTGCGACAATACCAGGCGGCCTATAGCGTCGTAAACGTGTAAAGCCATCGGTGATAAAGTCGCTTCGGGTAAAACGAGCTGAACCTGGGTGGTAGCCGGTACGGGAAACAGGTGCCAGTTGCCGGTATGACCTTCGAGCGTCACCGCTACTACTTCATACCTGGTTTCTGTACCGTCGTAGTCAACCTGACGGAGCCTGTAGTAGTTGGTTCCTTGCAAAGGCTGTTCGTCATACAGGCTATAGCTATTGGCTTCCAGCGAAGTGCCCATGCCCTGCAATCGGCCGATTTCCTGAAAAAGCCTGCCGTCGCAGCTGCGTTCAACCGCCATAAAGTCGTTGTTCTGCTCCGTAGCCGTTTGCCAGCTCAGCTTTACAGCCTGGCCAACCACATCCGCCCTGAAATACACCAGCTCGATGGGAAACAGCGAAAAAGAAAACATGGTCGGCACGTCGTCGGGAAAATCGGGGAATGCACCGTCGGTGTCGTCATTGGGCGCCGTAGTATTTTGGGTTACCCAATAGCCCGCCGTGGATAGCATTCGCGCACAGTCTTCAATCGAACCGCTGAAAACCGTGGGGCCGTTATAAATCATGACATCCACACTGCCCAGCAGGCGAAGGGTGTTGACTCCATTTTCCAGCCCCGTGTTATTCAGGTTGCCATAAAACACCGAATTAGTGGGGCCGTTGGCAATAGCGGTCAGAAACACCGAAGGACTTGCATAGGAATCGCCGAGGTACGCGTAAATAATATCGGTATTGTTGCTGGGGTCGAAATTACCGATTCGGGTAACTGCCCCGTGTGAGACCACGATGCCCACATCCTGGTGGACATTGCGAAATTCAATTACCGTGCCGGCGTGCAGCGGTGATCCGGTCGTATTTACCCAGGAGAGAAAGCCCTCTACAAAATCGGGCAGCATGGGATAGTCTTGAAAAACAGCCCCGGTCCAGCGTTTGTCGCTAAAGTAAATCGTGGCGCCGGCGGGTATATCCACCAGTGCGACCACGGATATACCTTTGCGGGCATCGCTGTCGTAGGCTACAAACATCACATCTCCGGGTAATAATTGTGCGTAAACGCACGGGCAGGCTAACGCCAGCCAGGCGAGCAGGATAAGTTTTCTCATAAGATTAGTATGTTATTACAAAAAATTCTAGTGCAATATACCACTTTTACGCAGAATTGACAAGTGCGCCGGTTGATGGGCGGCGTTTAACCGTAAATTTGCATTCCAATAAACACCCAAAAATGGAAGATCGGAACATCAGCCGGCGGCAATCGGCGGCACTTTTTGAAGAGGCCAAGCGATACTTTCCCGGCGGCGTACATTCACCCGTGCGGGCATTCAAGTCGGTTGTCGGTCCTCCGCTATTTATCCGGCGCGGCGAAGGATGCCGCATCACAGATGTAGACGGCAACAAATACATCGATTTCTGTTGCTCGTGGGGGCCGCTCATTTTGGGGCACGGCCATCCGCGCGTAAAAAAAATGATCCTGGAAGCCGTTGAAAGCGGCACTACATTCGGCACGCCCAGCGAGTGGGATCTGCAGGTAGGCCGGTTGTTGCTGCCGCGGCATCGCTTCATAGAAAAAATAAGGTTTGTAAGTTCGGGCACCGAGGCCGTCATGTCGGCCCTGCGCCTGGCTCGCGGCGTAACGGGCAAGAGCAAAGTGGTCAAATTCGAAGGCTGTTACCACGGCCACGTGGATTCGCTGATGGTGAAAGCGGGTTCGGGGCTGGTGACTTTCGGCGTCAGCACTTCGGCCGGCATTCCGGAGGCATTTGTGCGCGAGACGCTTGTGCTGCCGCTGGGCGATGTGGAAGCTTTGGAAACCATGCTACAAACACAAGGCCACGACATTGCCTGTGTAATTATAGAGCCGGTACCTGCCAACAATGGGTTGCTGCTGCAAGACAGGACGTACCTCGAGGCGGTGCGAAGGTTGTGTACTCAATACGATGTGTTGCTCATCTTCGACGAAGTCATTTCGGGTTTCCGGGTGGGCTTTGAGGGTGCAGCCGGGTATTACGATATCCAGCCCGACATCGTCACCTACGGCAAGATCATCGGCGGCGGCATGCCGGTGGGCGCGTACGGCGCCGGCGCGGCAATTATGGGAAATGTAGCGCCCGAAGGACCTGTATATCAGGCGGGTACGCTTTCGGCCAATCCGGTGGCTATGGCTGCGGGGCTGGCTACGCTCGAAGAATTGCTGGAGCCGGGCGTTTACGAATCGCTCGAACGCAAAACCGAAGAATTCACCTCTTTTGTCCAGGCGCATTGCGATACCCACGGCTACGAAGTAAGCCTGCCGCATATCGCTTCCATTTTCTGGATTGCCTTTAGCCGGGACAGGGTTCAACGGGCCGATCAGATCGATGCGGGGAAAATGGAATTTTTCAAAACCTTACATTTCGAATTGCTGCAACGCGGGGTGTATCTGGGGCCGTCGGGCTATGAGGTAGGTTTTGTGTCAACGGCACACAGCGACCAAGATCTGGATCAGGCTGCCAATGCCCTGTGTTGGGCGCTGGATGCGGCCCTTGGGTAAACGACTTTACGACTATAAGACTTTACGACTATACGACTTTCAATAACAATCGTACAGTCGTACAGTCCTAAAGTCCCTACTCCCCCCAGCCTCCGCTGCCGATCATCTTGAGATCGGCGATAGCCCGGGTTGGGTTGGCGGCGCCGAATACGCTGCTGCCGGCCACCAATACATTAGCGCCGGCCTGAAGGAGGCGCTCTGCGTTTTGGAGGCCTACGCCGCCGTCTACTTCGATAAAGGCATTGATATTGCGCTCGATCATCATCGTTTTCAGGCGTTCAATTTTGGAGAGAGCTCTGTAGATAAACTTTTGGCCGCCGAAGCCGGGGTTGACCGACATCACCAGCACCAGGTCGACGTCTTCGAGCACATCTGCCAGTAATTCAACGGGGGTATGGGGGTTGAGTGCTACGCCGGCTTTGGCGCCGGTATCTTTTATTTGGTGCAGACAGCGATGCAGGTGGGTGCAGGCTTCGTAGTGTACCGTAATAATATCTGCGCCTGCATTACGAAAATCTTCAATATATTTTTCGGGAGAGGCGATCATCAGGTGCACGTCTAAAGGCTTGATAGCGTGTCTTTTAATAGCTTCGATAACGGGAAACCCGTACGAAATATTGGGCACAAATTGGCCGTCCATCACGTCGAGGTGAAACCAATCGGCTAAACTTCCGTTAACCATAATAGTTTCGTCGGCCAGCTTAGAAAAATCAGCGGCCAGCATAGAAGGAGCGATAAGGTGTTTGCTCATTGAAAATTAATTCATACCTTTGCAAAGATAGCAAAAAAAAAACCGGTCGGGGTCACCAACCGGTTTTTAAAATGAGCTTTGAGAGGCTATCTACATACCAAAAAAGAGGATATCCTTTGATACCCTAAATCTTCATGAGATTATGACCTGCTATTGTGTTAGGATCATAATTTGTTGTCGTAAGTCGTTTCAAATATCTAAAGGTCGTCGTCTTTCAAATCGTGCTTGTCATTTTCTCTCATCTACCTTTCTTCCCTTCTGACAATACAAAGGTCGCTCGCCAAACATGTAAAAATAAGTACAATTTCAAGATTTACTGGAATTGCTACCATCTATCTAAAAGCATTTAAATCACTGATTTTCAACAACATAACATTCATATTTGATTTATTTTTTAATTTACGTCAAATTAAAAACGAAATCATATCTATCTCCATTAAGAGATAAAAAGTGGATTTTAGTAAAAAAAAAGTGAGGAGCGGAGACGAAACCGGAAGTTACCTATATAACAAGGCATCAAAATCCTAACAAAAAAGGATAAGATATTTAGCTATCGAAATAAAAAATTATCTACCTTTGCACGGCAATTTTCAGACCTGATAAATATATGATTAACAATGGACCTGATAAAATACGTACACGAGCAACTGGCGCAAGATAAGAAAGCGATTCCTGCGTTTCGTTCCGGCGATAATGTGGTAGTTAACTATAAGATTATCGAAGGCGACAAAGAGCGTATTCAGTCGTTTCGTGGCGACGTGATTCAAATCAAGGGTCATGGCGCAACCAAGACCTTCACTGTACGCAAAATCTCTAACGGCGTGGGTGTAGAGCGTATCTTCCCCTTTGCTTCTCCGAATATCGTAGATGTTACGCTGGTTAAACGCGGCAAGGTACGCCGCTCCCGTTTGTTCTACCTGCGCAGCCTGGTAGGCAAGAAGGCCCGTATCAAGGAGCGCAAGTATACCGGCAACAAAGAGAATTCATAAGCCGCCTAACTGCGGAGAAAAAAAAGCGCCATCCTGGAGAAATACCGGGATGGCGCTTTTTTTAATTACGAATTAGGAATTACGAATTAGGAATTGATAATCAATTATTAATAAATTAAAGAATTTTCAATTCAGAAACATTCGTAATTCGTAATTCCTCATTCGTAATTACACCAGGTCAAACAAATTCCTCACACCGGGGACGCGGGCGGCATTAAATCCTTCGGCGAATTCGAGGCCGGCGGGGCGGCCGTAGGCTCGTGCTTTAGCGCGGAGAAACTCGATAAAGTCCTGTCCGGAAATGGGGGTATCCAGTTCTGAAGTATATTCAGCGGTATTGGGTAAATAGAATTGGGAGCGGAAAGCGAGCACCAGTTCTATTTTGCGATCAATAAAAGGGGAGATATCCACCACAAAATCGGGGGGGAGGTTGTGATCCTGGATATAGTGGTAGAGCGCATCGGGTCGCCAGCGCTGTTGGGGATTGCCGTTGTCGTCGAAAGTCTCAATCTTAGCCAGTCCGGCAAAAAAGCAGGCGTCGGCCACCAGTTTGGCAGCGCGGCCGTGGTCGGGATGGCGGTCAGACAGGGCATTCGCCAGCACAATGCCAGGCTGGTGCATTCGAATGATGCGGGCGATCTGCACAATATTATCCTTGTTGTACTCAAAAAAGCCATCGGGCATCGACAAATTCTTGCGGAATGCGGCGCCCATCATAGCTGCGGCTGCGGCTGCTTCGGCATCTCTGATTTCGGCGGTGCCGCGCGTGCCGAGTTCGCCGCGGGTAAGGTCGAGTAAACCCACGGTTTTGCCCATATCCAGGTGCCGCAGCAGCGTACCGCTACAGCTCAGCTCAATATCGTCGGGGTGCACACCCACCGCCAGAATATCTACTTTCATCGTATTCATATTAATATACGCCCAGTGAAAGCATCACCAGCGTACAAGCCACTTCCACTTCGATGCCTCTATCCTGGGCCATCCGCATCAACTCGGGGTTTTCGGTACCCGGATTAAAAATTATCCGGTTGGGGGTCAAGCCCAGGATATAGTCGTAATAAGGTCGTTGATGATCGGGATTGAGATACAGAGTCACCGTATCAACCTGGTCGATTGCCGGGAAATCATTGAGAATATCGATCCCTGCCACCTGTCCGCGGCGAATACCTACGGGAAAGACCTCATGGCCGTAGCTTATGAGTCGTTGAACGGCCATGTAGGCATAGCGCTGCGGGTTGGGCGTGGCGCCCAACACGATAGTGCGTTTTGAATGAGCAGACAGATGCATAATTACACCAACAGGCGTATAGGATCCTCCAGAATAGCTTTAAACGTTTGCAAAAACTGAGCGCCGGTAGCGCCGTCCACTACGCGGTGGTCGCACGACAGCGTCACGCGCATCATGTGACCTACTACAATCTGGCCGTTTTGCACGATCGGTTTTTCGATGATGCCGCCGACAGCCAGGATGCAGGCGTCGGGCGGGTTGATAATAGCTGTAAACTCCTCGATGCCGAACATACCCAGGTTAGAGATAGTAAACGTATTGCCGGTCATCTCCTCGGTGCTGAGTTTGCGTTCTTTGGCTTTGCCGGCGAGCGTTTTCACCTCGGTATTAATTTGCGACAGCGATTTCATATCGGCATAGCGGATCACGGGCACCAGCAGTCCGTCTTCGACGGCCACGGCCACGCCTACGTTGATATCTTTATTGTAGCGAATCTTGTCGCCCAGCCAGGAGGAATTCACTGCGGGGTGTTGGCGCAGGGCTGCGGCGGCGGCTTTTATCACCAGGTCGTTGAAGGAGATCTTGACGGGGGCCACTTCATTGAGCCGCTCGCGCAGC
Organism: Saprospiraceae bacterium; assembly: GCA_016787505.1. Classification (GTDB taxonomy): domain Bacteria; phylum Bacteroidota; class Bacteroidia; order Chitinophagales; family Saprospiraceae; genus JABWBR01. The sequence goes on from JAEUUQ010000326.1 coordinate 10,685, forward strand.
CTGGTGGCTTTTTCCATATTGAGCTCGATCGTGAGGTAGAAATGGGGTGCGGTAAACTTGCTTTCTCCCAGGCGGCGGGCGATGGTTTTGCGCATCTGGCTGACGGGCTTTTCTTCGAAATTAGCGCCGCCGGCCATAAACGAAAATGCCGCTATAGCGGGGGCCGTCTCCGGAGCAGGGGTAGTTGCCGGCGCAGGCGCTGCTTGTTGCGTAGAGATAAGGGCTTCTACATCGCGTTTCACGATGCGGCCCTGGTCGCCGCTGCCTGCCACGCTGCTGATATCGACACCTGTTTCGCGGGCCAAAGATCGGGCGAGGGGCGAAGCTTTTACGCGTTTATCTTCATCCTGGACTGCCGGTGCAGCCGGTGAAGGCGCAGGTGTCTGGCTTGTCGCAGGGGGCGGAGCGGGTTGCGCGGAAGCGGGGGCGGCGCCGTTTTCGGCGGCTTGAAGTGCGGCCTTCCAGTCTTCGCCTTTTTTGCCAATGATCGCAATGACGCCGTCGATAGGCACGGGGCCTTCTTTGACGGCAATGTGGAGCAAAATACCATCGGCAGAGCTATCGAGCTCCATCGTGGCTTTGTCGGTTTCCACTTCGGCCAGCGTATCGCCTGTCTCGACAGCGTCGCCTTCTTTTTTCAACCAGCTTACGATATTACCCTCTTGCATCGTATCGCTCATTCGGGGCATTCGAATGATATCAGCCATGGTGTTCGTATTTTTCGTCAATCAGGAAAAGCCGTATTTTCCGGCGGTCTGCAAAATTGCGACTTTTCCGGCAGAGTTAATTAATTGATTCCTATTTTTTCAAATAACAATGCTGGAGGTTCCTTGTTCAGTTGTGGGTTGTGAGTTGTGGGTTTCAGAAAAAAACCGACAACCCACAACCCACAACCGACAACAGTAGCTACATTTGTACGATGAACTTCTCCTCCAAGCTACTCGAAGAAGCGGTACAGGCTTTTGCCACCCTGCCGGGTATAGGTAAAAAGACCGCATTACGCCTTGCCCTGCACCTGGTAAACCGCCCTGCGGAACACGCCGAGCAATTTGCCGAGGCGGTACAAAATATGCGGCGCCATATCAAAAACTGCCAGGTATGCCACAATCTATCCGACGAGCCGGTGTGCACGATCTGTGCCAATACGCGGCGCGACCGCTCGATGGTGTGCGTAGTGGAGCATATCCGCGACGTGATGGCCATCGAAGAGACGGCGCAATACCGCGGTTTGTACCACGTTTTGGGCGGCGTTATTTCACCGATAGAAGGCATCGGCCCACAGGAGCTCCACATGGATAGCCTGATCGCCCGGGCGGCTTCGGATGAAGTCAAAGAAATCATCATGGCCATCAGCCCCACCATCGAAGGCGAAACCACCATCTTTTACCTATCGAAACAACTCAAACCCTTCGACGTAAAAATTAGTCTGATTGCCAGGGGTATATCCTTTGGCGGCGACCTGGAATACGCCGACGAGGTGACGCTGGGCAGGTCTAT
>JAEUUQ010000351.1 GCA_016787505.1 Saprospiraceae bacterium
TAAGCTCACCAAACGCATTGCTCTCAACGCAGAATATATCTATGTTTTACCCGACCAACTGGCGCCCCAGTTTAAAAACGCGCTCTCTATCGGTTTTGACATAGAAACGGGCGGCCACGTATTCCAACTGCACTTCACCAATGCAACCGGCATGATGGAACGCGGCTTTATTGCCGAAACTACCGGCGACTGGACCGACGGCGGTATCCATTTCGGATTTAATATCTCCCGGGTGTTTACGGTTTTTAAGCCGCGGATTGAGTAAAAGATAAGGTTGTGGGTTGTAGGTTGTAGGTTGTAAGTCAAACCTACAACCTACAACCTACTACTACTTCTCAATCACGAACTTCTTCACCACCAACCCTTCACTGCTTCGAATGCGGATGAGGTATATGCCTGACACATATTCATTCAAGTCGATGGGAATGTGTGTGGCGCCCGGTTCGAAATAGCCCAAACGCTGTATAACCCTGCCTGCAGCGTCCATTATATCTATATCTACTTCAATAGGCAAGCCCCCCGGGCAGTGCAGCACGCTATAGTCGCTTGCGGGGTTGGGCATTAGCCGTAGCAGGTTCTCCAGTGTTACATTCGTGATGCCGGTTACCTGGTCCACAACGACATTTGTCATCAGGAAAGTACAACCGTTGGCGTCCGTTACCAACACCTCATAAGCGCCGGCCCGGAGTTGTGTGGGATCTTCCACTTCAGACACTATTTCCCCATTTTGCCTCCAGCGATAGGTGTAGGGCGCCGTTCCGCCATTTACCGTAATATCAATGCTTCCATTAGCGCCGTTATTCGATTCAGCGGTGGTTTGTAGTCCTGAAATCACCAACTCATCGGGTTGTATTACTTCCACGCTTTGCGTACTTACGCAGCCGGCGGCGTCGGTAACAGAGGCGGTATACGTGCCGGCAGGCAGGTTGCCCAGGCTCAGTCCCGTGGCGCCATTGCTCCATTGTACGTTGTACGGTGGTTCGCCTCCGGTAACAGCCAGTGTGACCTGCCCGTCGGACCCGCCGAAGCAGGATACCTCGTTGACGTCGGCTTCCATAGTGAATACTTCCGGAACGCTTACCGAAAACGCACAACTGGCCGTATTGCCGGCTGCGTCGGTTGCCGTATAGGACACACTGGTTTCTCCCGTTGGGAAGGTAAAACCACTGGGAAAGCCGTTGGTCAACAACATAGTTGCTTCGCAGTTATCGCTTACAAAAGGCAAATCGTAGAACGCTACGCCATCGCAAGTCGCAACCAGGTTGTCGGGGCAGATCAGTTGCGGTGACAGGTTATCAACCACGGTGACCGTAGCGACGGCAGAGGCTGAATTCCCATTTTCGTCAACCACGATAAGGGTTACAAAGCGTTGGCCTAAGCTATTGCAATCAAATTGCAGTACATCGAGTTGCATGGAAGCAATGCCGCAGTTGTCAAAGCTGCCGTTGTCAATCTGAGCTACATTCAAACCGGCTACGCCATTGGCATTCAATGCAATTGTTATATCGTTTACCAATACTTGCGGCGGTAAATTATCGAGGTAATCCAGCGCAATTTGGCTCGTAGTCTGGCAACCATTTGCATCTGTAACTGATACCGTATACGAACCGGGGTTCAGATAGACGGCATGAGGCGTGAATTGGCCGTTAGACCACAGGTAATCGTAAGGCGCCGTTCCGCCGCTCACCTGTGCTACAAGGATGCCGTCATTAGAGTCTGTACAGTTAGGATGGGAAATTATCGAATTGTCAATATGCAATACCTCTGGTTCCTGTACCTCAAAGGTCAGATTCAAGGGGCAATTGCGATCATCCGTAATAGCCAGGGAATATTCGCCTGGTGACAGGTTATTTATCGCTGGCGAAATACTGCCATTTGACCATTGATAGGCATAGGGCGCATATCCGGCTGCGGGCGATACTAAAATCTGTCCATCGGCAGCGCCGGCGCAGCTTACCGGAATGACTTGCGCATCGATGTTCAGTATGCAATTGAAAGCTTCCACTTCCACCTCTGAAGTTACGCTACAGCCATTGGCATCCGTTATCTCAACGCTATATGTACCCGGCGCGAGCCCTTGCAAGCTGCTACCTGTTTCTCCATTATTCCAGAGATAGGAATAAGAGCCCGAACCGCCGCTGGGATTCAATGCAACGCTGCCGTCATTAGCGCCAAATGATGATTCCTGTTCTACCGACAGGTTGGGCTGCAAAGCAGTTGGCTGGGAGATGGTAATACCAAGAACCAGCGGGCAGTTGTTGTTGTCGGTAATGGAAACCTGGTAATTGCCTGGCGTCAAGCCGTCGATATGAGGGCCGGTGGAGTTATTGGACCATGCAATTTCATAGGGTTCAGTGCCTCCTTCTATTGCAACGGCAGCCGATCCGTTGCCGGCGCCGAAGCAATCTATTTGTTGCCCCGATATACTGGCAGCTACTGTGCAATCAAAGCTACTTACGGTAACCGCCTGTGTTGCCGTGCAGCCATTGGCGTCGGTAATTTCAACCGAATAATTTCCGGGAGTCAATCCCGTTACTGTGGCCGTAGTAGCGCCGTTGTTCCACAGGAAGGAATAAGGAGCTGTTCCTCCCACAGGTGTGCAATTGGCCGTGCCGTCGGCTTCATCAAATGCGGACTGACCGGTAGCGGAAACCTGCGCTTCCAGCAAGGCCGGCGATTCGATTATTACTATCAGGTCTGCAATGCATCCTTCTATGTCGGTTACCTCCACCTCGTAAATCCCAGCACCCAGATCGGTTGCAGTAGGCCCCGTCGCTCCGTTTGACCATTCGTAGTTATATTCACCCGAACCGCCACTGGCAATCACGGATGCGCTGCCGTTTGTTTGGTCGAAACAGGACACGTTCGCTTGGCTATTTAAGGCTACTGCAATATCGCTGTTTTGATCAACCAATACCTGGTCGGTAGCCGTACAACCGTTGCCGGTATTTGTCACCAGGAGTTCATAGGTTCCTGATCCATCCACTGTAGGAGATGGCGTATTGGCATCGGAGAGGATATTGCCATCGCTTGTCGTCCAGGAATAGGTGATTCCATTACCTGTGCTGGAGCCCCCGCCGTTGAGCACAACGGCCTGGGCGTTGCAATTGAGTAATTGATCGGCGCCGGCATCTGCGGTTGGAGAAGCTGTGTCCTCTTCTACTTCGGCATTGGTCGTTGTTGTGCAGCCATTAGGCGCTGTAGCGAGGAGGGTATATACCCCCGCTTCGCTCACTTCGGGTTGATCTCCTTCGAGGGTTTCACCGCCGGCATTGGTCCACAAAAAGGTAACATCGGGCGTATCAGAAGTAGCGCTGAGAGTTACGCTTGCCACTTCGCAGGAAATCGTACCCGCTGCGACGGCTACATCGGGCGGGGCGATGTTATCCACTACCTGCACTTGCAATGCACTGACACAGCCGTTGGCGCCCGTCACCGTAAAAGTATAAGTGCCTTCGTTCTCCACATCGGGGTTCATCGAGCCGGAAGAAAAACCTCCTGGGCCGGTCCATAGACCTGTAGCGCCGGGGGTATCTATGCTGCCCGACAGTTGGCCGACCGGTTGGGCGCAAGTTAGCGTAGCGCCGGCAGCAGTAGCCTCGGGTAAGTCGGTATTTTCGACTACTGTCACCGATTGGGTACTTACGCAGCCGTTGGACTGGCTGGTAACCGTAAGTGTATACGTACCTCCCTGGTTGACAGTGGGCGTATAGGTATTTTGGCCCGACACAAAATGGCCGTCCTGGGTAGTCCAAGTTTTCACAAATCCCGTGCCGGCAGGGCCGCTGCCGTTAAGCGTTACAGTAGATTGGGTGCAATTAATACCGGCCGGGGAGGCTACGTTTATATTAGGCGCGGTGGTATTCTGGCCGACCACTACTGTGGAGGTAGAGGAGCAATTGCTAGCCGTATTGAGCACAGTAAGGGTGTATGTGCCCGGCTCATCTACCTGTGGGATCAGTGTATTGGCTCCCGACACGATATGCCCGTCGCTGGTATCCCAGGCATACACGTATTGAGCGCCGGTAGAAGAGGAAGTGCCGTTCAGCGTTACGACAGACTGTGAGCAGGTAATTGTTTTTTGCGGACCTGCATTGGCCAAGGGTATTTGGGCAGGAGTTACGCTATAGCTGCCGGTTTTGGTACAACCATAAAAATCCTGCACGGTCACCGAATAATTGCCCGGTGTGAGCTGGGAAATCGTAGGCGTGTTCATGCCGTTGCTCCAGGTATAATTATAGGGGGTTCCTCCTCCGGTTGAGCTAACGGTGAGACTACCGTTTTGTCCGCTACAATTGGCAGGTACCGAGGTGACCAATGACAAATTTAACGCCGAACTAGGCCCTTGTACACTAATAGGGCCTACTACCACGGTATTATTATTGCCGGAAGTAACCGTGCAGTAATAGTTGCCTTTTGCCAGGTTGCCGAGTTGAGGCTGGGTGGTATTTGCGCCGGTGCTCCAATGGTAGGAAATAGGATTGGCGCCGCCGGACGAAGAGAGCGAAATACTCCCGTTGGTATTACCAAAACAGGTCACGTGAGACACGTTTTGGATAGCGGCCTGCAATGGCAAGAGCGGCGGGCAATTTTGAGCAAAAGCGTATAAGCCCGCCGTATTTTGTTGTCCCACCTGGCTAACGATTCGGGTAGGGCAAATACCGTAAATAGTAGGATAAAATGAAATCTGATAAAGCGCGCCGATAGAGGCATTATCAATAATAGGATAAGGAGTGCCCGCCGTCCAGTTGCCCTGTGTATTGGAGCCGATGCCATAAATTGCACTTACAGGCGTTGCGGGATCGGCTTCGATGCCAAACACCATAATCTGGTTGGTACCGTTGGGGCCGTATTCATCATACAGATCGGCCAGCGCATGTGAATTGTGGTAATTCCAGCAAGGCCCGCACCAGGTGGCAAAAAAATCGATAAAGACAACTTTTCCCTGATTAAGGTAGTCGTACAACGTATACGTGTTGCCGTTAATATCGGTAGCCGTAAAATTGGGCGGGAGACTACCATTGGGCAATTGAGCTTGGGAAATACCGATCAGGCCGCACAATAGGCCTAGGGTGAGTAGAGTTTTACGCATGGGTTCTGTGTTTTGTTGGCAGATAGTATTACTATTTCCAGATAAATTTGTTAGTTCGTAAAAATAAAAACAATAATTGTTGATAATTAAAAAACATCAAAATATAATCTATTTAACAAAAATAACCCACAGATAACAGGTACCGGGACTAAAGCTTATCTTATTTTTGGCTTTGTCAAAAAAAAAATGAAATGCAACCAAATGGTCACCCAGTCATCCGGATCCGGGATTTGCGCAAGCGATATGATAAAAACGAAGTACTGCACGGCATCGACCTCGACGTATACAGCGGCCAGATTATCGGCTATATCGGCCCCAACGGCGCCGGCAAATCTACCACCGTGCGCATTCTTGCCGGGCTCGATGGGTCGTACGAAGGCCAGGTAGAAGTGGCAGGTTTCGACCTGAAAAAAGACAATATTGAAGTCAAAAAAATAATGGGTTATGTACCCGAAAACGCCGAATTATACGACGTTTTGACGCCCATGGAATTTCTGCTGCTCGCCGGGCGGCTCCACCATCTTACTGACGACGTGATCACCGAACGCGCCACGCAGATGTTGCAATACTTCGGCCTCGGCGACAATTTGCACCAGCGCATGGATACCTTTTCAAAAGGCATGCGACAAAAAGTACTGCTCATCTCCGGTTTGTTGCACAACCCGCAAATCATCTTTCTGGACGAGCCGCTGTCGGGTCTCGATGCCAACGCCGTCATTTTGGTAAAAGAAATCATCTCCAAGCTGGCAGCAGAAGGAAAAACCATATTCTATTGTTCGCACATGATGGATGTAGTAGAAAAAATCTCGCATCGCATCATCTTAATCGCCAATGGCGTTATTATCGCCGACGGGCCCATAGAAACGCTGCGCAGCCAGGAAGGGGAAAGCCTGGAGCATATTTTTTCGCAGCTTACCGGCGGACAAGACTTTGACCGTATGGCCGACGATTTTCTGAGCGCTTTCAAACCCAATTTGTAGCCCCATGAACAAAGTGCTTTTGAAAATAGTCGCGTTATTCGCCCCGCTTTGGCGCGGAATGGGTGTAGATACCGGGCAGATGATGGCCATTCTGGAGGCCAGGCTGCTCATGGATGGGCGCAGGGTTTCCGTGTTTGGCCAAAACAGGCAAACCGCCGAGCCGAAGCGTCAGGATCTACTGGGCATGGCCGTTTTTTTCTTCATCGGCTTGTTTATGCTCACCTTGTTTGACGCATTCAGGCAACCCGCCACTGCTCTAACTGTATATTTTACAATTTGGATGTTCATGCTGGCTATGACCCTCATCTCTGATTTCACCGAAGTGCTTATCGATGTGCGGGACAACCTGATCATCCTTCCCCGGCCGATAAGCGACCGCACGGTGGCCATAACCCGGCTTTTGCATATCGGCATATACCTGTTTAAAATCACCCTGGCTTACGTCATTCCTGCTCTGATTTTTACCAGTATCGCCTGGTGGCCGTTGGGCGGGCTTGTATTCATCTTACAGGTTTTTCTCAGCGAGATCATCGTTATCTTTTTTGTCAACCTCACCTATTTATTCATACTTCGCATTACCAGCCCCAAGCGATTCCGCGAGATAATAAGCTGGTTTCAGATCGCTTTTTCGGTTATCGTGCTCAGCTCTTACTACTTGCTACCGCAGATACTCGATTTTACCGAGCTTAAGAACCTCGACATACTCGATATACCCGCCTCCTACTTCCTGCCTTCCACCTGGGTAGCTTCGCTCTGGCCAATCATCGGCCAGGGTCAGTGGAACGCCAACGTACTAATGCTGGGCGCCCTGGCGTTTGTAACTCCGCTCGTCGCGGTGTTTCTCATCTCTGAAGTTTTGGCCAAACATTTTAACCGCAAAATGATGGCGCTGGCAGAAGGCAGCAGTAGCGAACCTGAAAAAGATAACAAGGCCGTTGTTTCAGCCCATAAAAATTATCGCGCCTTGATTGCCGGACTGGTAACCCGCACGCCTGCCGAACGAGCCGGCTTTGAATGGGCATGGGCCATGACCACGAGAAGTCGCGATTACAAACTCAAATCGTATCCATCGATGGCCTTTGCCGTTGTGTTATTTTTCTATTATTCGTTGCAAGGGAGTGGCAGCTTACAAGACCGCTGGGCCGAAATGTCGGCGGGTAAATGGCACGTGTTGCTAATCTATCTGTGCTGGATGACGCTAACCACTATGCTCTACAATAGCGTGTATACCAACAAACACAAAGCCGCCTGGATTTTCCACGCAAGCCCGTTGAAACACCCCGGGCCTCTGTTTTCAGGTACTTTCCTGGCCATTCTCACGGGTTATTACACTCCGTTTTTCCTGGTTATCGGCATTGGGATGATGTTTATCTGGGGTATCGGCATTTTACCCGATTTGCTGTTGGGGTACTCCAATACGGTTTTCCTCACGCTACTGGGCCAACTCATGAGTTCCAAAAGACTCCTGCCTTTTTCCAGCAATTGGACCAACCAGCGCAAGGGCACCAATCTCTTCATCGCAATGTTCAGCATGCTATTGGTAGGCATAGTGGGCGTACTGCACTATTTTATAGCCGGAAAAATCTGGATTACCCTCCCATTAGCTGTAATATTCGGCTTCGGCAGTTGGGCATTGCTGCGATCCTACCGCCAGGTAAAGTGGCAGTCGGTGTTTTCAGGAGGATAATAACCGCCAACGTATGCGCATACTCATATTATGGTTCATTTTAATAATTAGCGGGGTCCATACTTCCGTATACGCTCAATGGACGCCAATCCAAACCGGCATTCCCGGGAGTATGGCCGACCTGTATTTTACCAATGCCCAAACCGGGTTTATCGTGGGTGATCGCGGCATATACCGCAGCACCGACGCCGGAATGAACTGGTTGCCCGCAAGCTTCCAGGCCGGCTCTGCCGAACAAGCGATTTATAGCCGTACCAGTTTTCGGGCTGTCTTTTTTTGCCCTTCCATATGCAATAAAGGTTACGCCGTAGGGCAGGATACCCTGCTGCAACAAGGCGTATGTTTTGAAACCAGCGACCAGGGCTTGTCATGGCAAATCTTTCAACCGGTGACCAACCCGCCGGCATCCTGGAACGACCTCGTGATCGTGAACAATACCATATTTATGGGCGGCGACCAGGGCCGGTTTGTCATCAAACACCCCTTTAACCCCAATTGGACGGAAGCTACCACGTCGCCACTGGGAGATATCCGATCGGTATGGTTCAGCGGCGTTTCGCCTGGGGGATTGACGGCCACAAGTCAGGGGCTTTATTATTCGGCTGATGTAGGCGCCAACTGGGCGAAAGTAATCGACGGTACTATGGCCGGCGCGGTCGCAGGATTCTCAAAAGGATTCGCCGCCGGAGATTATCAGCTATTCAGGGCCACTCCGCCAAATGCAGTAAGTCCCTGGGCGCCGGTTTTCGAATTTCCCGATTCGGCCGAGACCTCGTGTTTGGCGTTGCGCGGGTTTAGCGTAGAAGATGTTAGCCTGGGCGGCGCCAACGGAGTATACAAACGTATAGCCGACGAGGTATGGGAATGGCAACCTTCCTCGCAAGGCTATCCGGTACATGCGTTATTTTTTTTAAATAATCAAACCGGCTTTGCCCTCAGTGAAAGCGGCATTTTATTAAAAACCGAAAACGCAGGGGGCCCTACCCTTCCTTACGTAAATTTTGAATATCAAACCACAGGTTGTCTGGGCGATACCGTTGTTTTCGAACACAACGGTTACAGCGGCAATACCTACCAATGGTCGGTTAATGACAGCCTCATTGCCGGCGCGGCCGACAGTCTTGTCTGGTATTTTGATACGCCCGGCGTCTACGAAATTGCGCTAAGGGGCACAAACAGCGATTTGAGCAATACTTACAGCCGGAGCGTCGTCATTACGCCGTTTCCCGATACAGCTTTACCGGTTTATGCTCAACACGACACCCTTTGCCTCGGCGTCGAAGTTGTTATTTTTATAGAAAACAGTCAATCCGGAGTTGCTTATACCCTTTATCAACAACCGGACGATCTGCCCGTAGATACGGTTAGTTCTGCAGGAGGCACTATATGGTTGTCAGGCGGCAGCACGCAGGCCGGCGCGCTATACACCGTGTCAGCCCAAAACCTTGAAAGCGGGTGTTGGGCCGCGTTGTATGATACTACCCAAATAAGCGTAGTACCTCCTACTGAAGGAATCAATTACCCGGCCGTGACGATTTGCCCCGGCGACACCATACAGCTATCTGCCCGGGACGGGCTGGTGTACGCATGGCAACCGGCGGCGATGGTCAGCGCCCCGGAAGTGCAACAGCCTCAGGCATTTCCTATGGATACGAGTACCTTGTTTACAGTAACCATACTGCCACCGTACTGCCCCGCTTTTACAGATAGCGTACAAATAAGCATCAGTTTCCCGGCTATACCCGTCATCACATTGGCAGGCGACAGCTTGTACGCACACCCGGCCGGGGCGGTAGCATATGAATGGTATTACAACGAACAACTCGTTGCGGAAACTGCAGTCCCCGTATTGCCATTATTGGGCGAGGGCTCTTACGAGGTGATAAGCATAGACTCCTTTGGATGCCGGTCGGAGTCTTCGCCGGTGATCGTCGTCTTGATTAGCGTAAGCCGGCCCGGCGATGGGAGCTTCGAAGTATACCCCAATCCCGGCAACGGAAGAATGGCTTTTGTGCTAACATACGGCAATCAACCCAAACATATCCGCTTTTTCGATTCGTTGGGGAGATTGCTGCATACGGCAAAATGGTCGGACGGCACAAACCGTTTAGAAATAACACTTCCTGATACTTTTCCTGACGGCGTTTACTACTGGCAAGCCGAAGGAGAAGGTTGGCTCAGAAGAGGAAAAGGCATTAAAAAATAGTCAAATCCAGGGCAAAAACATGCCGCTGGACTTCTGATATTCCGTGTAATCCGGATACCTCTTCTGCAATAAGCTTTCCTCGTAGCGCGCCTTCAAAATAAACAATACCAACAAGCATAGAAATACGATAAACCGGAACGTATTTTCCGAATAAAGTGCAAAACCCAGCGAGGCCCACAAGATGCCGGAATAAATGGGATGGCGTACGTATTTGTATATGCCCGATCTGACCAGCTTCCCCTTCGATATAGGGGTTGGAAATGGCGAAAGGTTGGTATTAATAGCTAAAAAAGCCAGTAATGTTAACACGCTTGCGGTAATTGCAATATACAGGCCGATTTTTCGCAGTATATCGATTACCTCTATATCAATAGCAGGTATCCTAATGATATACACAAAAAAAAGTACGAATTGCAAAACGACAAAAACAAAGTCTTTTTGGGCAGGAGATCCAGTTGCGTTCATTTTACTGTTCTTTTTTTGTATCTGTTTAGTAGGGTTTAGTAGGGTTTAGTAGGGTTTAGTAGGGTTTAGTAGGGTAACAAAACTAAACCCTACTAAACTGCCAAAGGCACTAAACCCTACTAAACTGCCAAAGGCACTAAACCCTACTAAACAACTACGTTAATACAAGGGTATTTCCACGAAGATAGTAAAACTATCGTAATACAAAAAAAGAACAAAAAAAATATATTCGTTTAAACGAATTTTGTTTATTTTATTTAAATTATTACAAAAAAAAGACCAATCCGGTGATCAAAGATTGACTTACCCTGTTGAAATAGCTAACTTTGCACCTCGAATTTAAAAACTGTAAAAACTTCTCCATGCAGACTGTAGAAACAACAGTAAAGTACAAAGTAAAAGATATCACCCTGGCCGAATGGGGCCGCAAGGAAATCGAGCTGGCCGAAGCCGAAATGCCGGGGCTCATGGCCCTGCGCGAGCAATACGGCGCTTCGAAGCCGCTGCGCGGTGCGCGTATCGCCGGTTGCCTGCACATGACCATTCAGACTGCCGTATTGATCGAGACCCTGATCGAACTGGGCGCTGAAGTGAGCTGGTCGTCGTGCAACATCTTTTCCACGCAAGACCACGCTGCTGCCGCTATTGCTGCCAAAGGCATCCCGGTATACGCCTGGAAAGGTTTGAACGAAGAAGAATTCTGGTGGTGTATCGAACAAACGCTGTACGCTTTTGAAGGCGGCCAACCGCTTAATATGATCCTCGACGACGGCGGCGACCTCACCAATATCGTATTGGACAAGCACCCCGAGCTCATCAACGGTATTCGCGGCCTCAGCGAAGAGACCACCACGGGCGTACACCGCCTCTACGAGCGCGTAGAAAAAGGGACCCTGCCGATGCCCGCTATCAACGTAAACGACTCGGTTACCAAGTCGAAATTCGACAACAAATACGGCTGCAAAGAATCGCTGGTTGACGCCATCCGCCGCGCCACCGACATTATGATGGCCGGAAAAGTGGCTGTCGTAGCCGGTTACGGCGACGTAGGCAAAGGCTCTGCCGCCTCGCTGCGCGGCGCCGGCTGCCGCGTGCTGGTCACCGAAATAGACCCGATCTGCGCCCT
>JAEUUQ010000566.1 GCA_016787505.1 Saprospiraceae bacterium
CGATTCCGATTCCGGCCTTTTTCTGGCAGCTAAAGCAGCCAGTACGGTTGGCGCTATTGCACAGGCGCAGCGTGTTCAGATTCCCTGGCGGGAATGACAATTTTGATGTTTAATGAAATTAATAATCAAACATCCAACATCCAACATCAATCATCCAACATCAATCATCCTCCCCCGCCGCTCTTTGAGCAAAGCCGAAACTATCACGCCAAGCATCCTTCACCATCCTTACGACATCCCCCAATCCTAGTTAAAAACGCCCCCGCCTATTATCCCAAAAATTCCTTATTTTTGTAAATAAACCGTCACTCATGAACCTGAACGAGGCTAAAGAAATACTCAGGCAACACAAGGCATCCTTGTTCTCAAGGTACGCCATACAGCAACTGGCCATCTTTGGATCGGTAAGTAGGGGGGATAATACGCCATCCAGCGATCTGGATATTCTGGTAGAGTTTAAGCAGCCTATCGGGATTCGGTTTGTTGATTTGGGCGATGAGTTGGAAGAATTACTGAAGATGAAGGTAGATTTGGTGAGTAAAAACGGGATTAAACCTAAGTATTTTAAGCATATTGAACAGGAATTGAGCTATGTCTAAGAGAAGTAACCACGAGTTTTCTAAACTATTATAGAAGAAAACATGGATGCTTTTAAACGCGAAATCGAGGGAATTATTGATGAAGTCAGTTGATTGCCTATTTCGATTCCGCAATCCTATTCCGGCCTTTTTCTGGCAGCTAAAGCAGCCAGTACGGTTGGCGCTATTGCACAGGCGCAGCGTGTCCAGATTCCCTGGCGGGAATGACCTTTGATGCTTGATATTTAATGAAATTAATAATTAAACATCCAAGATCAATCACCCATGTAAGCTAAGCCAAAACGAGCACGCCCCCCATCCTTTCTCATCCTTCAAAATCCCCCCAATCCTAATTAAAAACGATCCCCGGCAGAGGTGCATTCACGGCCAACCTGGCAATCCAAGCCCCTCGTTGAGCAAAGCCGAAACGAGCACGCTACAATTTCGGATTGCGGAATTCGGATTTCGGATTTGTCGTGGAAAAACCCCATAACCTACAACCTACAACTCACAACCGACAACTACCCCACAAACTCCTCAAAATTCTCCTTGTCAATACGAAGCGTGGCACTGCCGGGATAGGCATCGAGGAAAGATTGGGGGAAGCGGGCGGGTTTCTTGGACTGCCATTTGAATTCAAAAGCTTGGAGCCGCCCGCCGGCGTCTTCAATGTAATCGATTTCCTGTTGGGTGGTGGTGCGCCAGAAGTAGGTATTGCAGAAATAATCGGTATACGTGTTGCGCTTCATGCGCTCTGCGAGGAGGAAATTTTCCCATAAGGCGCCGGTGTCGGTGCGTAAGGCTAGCGGCGAGAAGTTTTTGATGATCGCATTGCGGATGCCGGTGTCGTAAAAATAGATTTTCCGGCCTTTGCGTATTTCGTTACGGGCATTGCGACTCAGCGAAGGTAGCCTGAAGAGAATGAATGATTGTTCCAGCAGGTCGATGTATTTTTCAACGGTAGCGGTGTCGGCGCCTACGAGTTGCCCCAATTCGTTGTAGCTCACCTCGCTGCCGAGTTGCAACGCTAAGGCCTGTAGTATTTTTACGATTAATGAGGGCTTTTTGATTTGGTCGAGGGTTAGCAAGTCTTTATACATCAGCCCGTCGCTGAGGTCGTTGAGGATTTTTTGCGCCCGTGCCGGACCGTTGTTGACTACCTCCGGGTAATAGCCGTATAAGATCCTGTTTTCGAGCATCGAGCGCTCCGCCAAATGACCGTGGTGGGCGCACATTTCTGCATAGGATAAGGGATAGAGAAAAAATCCGAATTTCCGGCCTACCAGGCTTTCTTTGGTATGGGAGGCTATGTCGAGCGAAGAAGAACCGGTGACAAACAACTGCACCTGCGGAATATGATCGGTAATCAGTTTCAGCGTGAGCCCTGCATTGGTAAACCGCTGCGCCTCATCGATGACGACAACTTCGTGTTCGCCCAGCAGGGTTTTAATGTGCGCCAGCGAGATGTTCTCTAATGCCGCCCTTGCCGCCGGGTCGTCGCCGGTCATCCAAAAGACTTCTTTACCAAGACGCTCCGTGATCTGGCGCACCAGTGTAGTTTTCCCCACTTGCCGTGGCCCGGTGACAATGATAGCCTTCCCTTTGTTTATCCATTGCCTGATGTTTTGCTCTTGTTGCCGGAGTATCATGCTTTTTGTTATAAAAAAAACGTGTTTTTTTGATTTAAATCGAAAAAAATGATCTTTTTTTTCGATTAGTTAATGACCAACTACCGACTGTGCACAGACAACAGCCTTTTTCTGGCAGCTAAAGCAGCCAGTACGTTAGCGCTATTGCCCACAACCTTGCAAGGTCTTTCCCTGCAAACGGCGCCTGCCCGGCATTCTTTCACACCCCCGGCCCCTAAAGGGGAGCTCCCCGATATCCATGAAAACCGGTTTGTGAGTGGGCCCCCCTTTAGGGGTTAGGGGTTTGTTAGGGCAAATCCAAGCATCCTTCC
The DNA here is from genome assembly GCA_016787505.1 of Saprospiraceae bacterium. GTDB lineage: Bacteria > Bacteroidota > Bacteroidia > Chitinophagales > Saprospiraceae > JABWBR01. Next base: position 2,539 of record JAEUUQ010000566.1, read on the forward strand.
CATCCTTCAAAATCCTGCGTATCCTAATTGAAAATTCACCGGGGTCGTACCGATACCGTGGTGTCAGAATCACGGATTTCACGGATTTAAAGGATTCCACAGAATGGTTTAGGCGCATCTCATCCGTGAAATCGAAAAAATCCGCTTAATCCGTGATTCAGAAACCGCGGCCAGGCGCAGCGAGTGCAGATGTTCTTCGAGCCTGACAAATTTGATATTGAAAAAAATCAAACATCTAACATCAACAATTAAACATCAAAAAATCCTTCCATCCTTCAAAATCCCCCCAATCCTAATTAAAAACGATCCCACGCTACAATTTCGGATTGCGGAATTCGGATTTCGGATTTGTCGTGGAAATAACCCACAACCCACAACCCACAACCCACCCCGCCCCCCCCCTTGCATTTCCCCCAAAAATTCTGCATATTTGTAGCTGGCAATTTTTTATGCTAAAAAAACTAACCATAGGACTCCTCGCCGGCATGGCACTTTTGATGCAAACTGGCATCAGAGTGGACATTCACCATTGCGGCGACGAAAGCGCCTATCGGTTTTTGGGACTGCATTTCGGCCTGCACTGCGCCTGCCCCGATTCACACCACGATACGCCCAATAATTGCTGCGACGACGACGAAGTGTTTGTAAAAGCGAATACTACCCATTGGCTGTCGACTTCGGTGTTTACTTTTTTTGAAAAAATAAATGCCATAGCGGCACTCCCGCCTATCGTGGAATGGCTATGGGCATTGCCTGTAGTCGATACTGACCCACCTTCTCATAACGGGCACAGTCCGCCAGGTTTTTCCGCTGTTTTATTCCTTCTTCACTGCGTATTCAGGTTTTAGGTTTCAATCAATAGCCGTATCTGATTGAGATTCTTCACCTAATGCAGTGAAATGATGAAAATGATCATTGTGTTTTTGGGCGCTACGGCTCTTGCGGGCTGTGGCGAAAATGCCAATAAAGACCACTCGCACAACTCGCCGCCGGCTGCTATGCCCGCGCCTCAGCCCAAAAAGGAAGTACGGACCCTTCGGGCTACTTTTGCGCAAGTTGACCCCCATATCAGACAGCATATCCAAGCACTTGTAGCGCAATACCTGCGCATCAAAGACGCCCTGGTAGCCGCCGAGCCTGCGGGCGTTCCCGCCATTGCCGAAAAGATGCTGGCAGAATTGCGCGGCGTGGACAAATCCTACCTCAGCTTTCCACAAAAGGAGGCCTACGACCGATCGGCAGCCGATTTGCGAAAGCAACTGGAAAAATTAACGACAACTACCGATCTGGCTGCCCAGCGCGTCATCCTGGAGCCATTGTCGCAGACCGTTTTTCAACTGGCTAAAGATTTTGGTTACCAAACAAACCTCTACCGCGAATACTGCCCCATGGCGTTCGACAACCGCGGCGCAGCCTGGCTCAGCGACTCCGATTCTATTCGCAACCCTTATTTTGGCGACGAGATGCTCAAATGCGGAACCGTTACCGACATCCTAAATCGCTGATATCATGGTAAAATGGCTTACCTCCTGGGCATTGCACAACCGGCTGATCGTGATCATGCTGGCCGCCGCCCTCTTCGGATGGGGAGTTCTATCGGTGCAACGCAATCCCATCGACGCCATCCCCGACTTGTCGGAAAACCAGGTCATTGTGTTCACCGAATGGATGGGCCGCAGCCCGCAAATCCTGGAAGACCAGGTGACTTACCCGCTGGTGTCCAACCTGCAGGGCATACCCAAGGTGAAAAATATACGCGGCGCTTCGATGTTCGGCATGAGCTTCGTGTATATCATTTTTGAAGACGACGTCGACATCTACTGGGCGCGGACGCGCGTGGCCGAGCGACTCAGCTTTGCCCAACGACTGCTGCCCGCCGGCGTGATGCCCACGCTGGGCCCCGATGGCACGGGCGTGGGGCATATCTACTGGTATACGCTCGATGCGCCCGGCATGGACCTCGCCGAGCAGCGGGCTTTGCAGGACTGGTACATTAAATTCGCCCTGCAAACTACGCCGGGTGTGGCCGAAGTGGCCTCTTTCGGAGGCTTTGAAAAACAATACCAGATCGTGGTCGACCCGCTCAAATTGCAA
>JAEUUQ010000573.1 GCA_016787505.1 Saprospiraceae bacterium
GGTGGTAGGCTTTGCCTTCCAAGCAGCGGTGATGGCTCAGCCCACCGTTAGTTTTTCTACTGAATCGGCCTGCACTGGCGAACAAGTGTGCATGGACGTTACGGTAAAAGACTTCACCGATATCCTCTTTATGAGCTTTACAATGCAATGGGATCCTGCCGTACTGCAATTCGACCAGGTGCAGGGTTTTAACCTGCCCGGGCTCACAGGGGCTAACTTCAACACGGGTAACGCTGTAAACGGCACGGTAGATCTCTCCTGGCAATTCGGCAACTGCCCAGCAGGAGCGGGCCGTACCGAAGCCGACGGCCATGTAATTTTTCAGATTTGTTTTACAGTGTTGAGTAACCAATACGGCCAGGTGGGTACGGTTAGCATCCCCACTTCTCCAGTACCCATAGTATACCGTACCAACGTAGGTAACTGCACCAACATCGGTTTGCTTACCAATGTCGGCGCCATATCTACTTGCGTAGCGCCCATTTCATTCATTGCCTCTAATGAAACCGGCAACGAGGGCGACCTTGTTTGTGTCGACTTCACGGTTACCGGCTTCCAGGATATGCGCAGCGCCCAGTTTACAGTGTTATATGATCCTGCTGTGCTGGAATTTCAAAATATTATCGCCGGCGATGTGCCCAACTTATCGGCCACGGGTAGCTTCGGTCTTCCCGGTGTAGGCGGCGTTCAGCCCGGCAATATCACGATGTCGTGGTCGTATTTTATTACAGGAGAACCCCCTGTCACTTTGCCCGACGGGCATTTGTTTTTCCAGGCCTGTTTCCGCATCATCGGCCCGTGCGAATCATTCTCAACTGTCACCTTCGACAGTATCCCTACCCAAATTGAATTTACTAACGATAACGTGATTGCCCCCGGCTACAATATTTTCTTCCAGCCGGTAATCGGCTCGGTAGAAGTCGGCGATTGCGCGCCTACAGGCTTGCAACTCATTGCAGACTGCGGAATGCCGGTCAACCTCAACGACCCTATTTGTGTGGGAGTAAGCGTTGGCAATAATTTTACCAATATCTCCGACGCAGCATTCCTCATGGAGTGGAACCCCGCAATTTTGGAATTTACCGGGGTACAAAACCTGGCCACACTCTCGGGGCTCAACCAGGCCGATTTTAATGCCGCCAACGCTGCCAACGGCATATTGGGTTTCAACTGGGCGCCGGTAGGGCCTCCTTCCGCTTCGATACCCCCCGGAGGAGGTTTTTTTGACGTATGCTTTAATGTTATAGGCCTCGGCGGCAACAGCCCATTCAGCTTCACCCAACCGGCCAATGTGCAAGTCAATAACGGCGCCGATATCGGCATTAATCCAAGCAACTGCACGGTGCAGGTCAACCAACCGGAAGGCGTGGTCATGACCATCGGCGACGGCTCGGCCGCCCCCGGTGAAGAAGTATGCCTCGACTTCACAGTTTCTAACTTTGACGATATTCTCAGTTATCAATTTTCCGTGGCTTTTGACCCAGCCCATATGGAATGGACGAGCATCCAGAATATTACGCTCCCCGAAGCTTCTCTTAGTAATTTTATTACCGCAGGCGCTTCGGCAGGGTCTATATCATTCGACTGGGAGCCAAGTACGTCTCACAGTGTGCCCGATGGTTCGGTCATCTTTCAAATGTGTTTCCAACCGTTGGGTCCGCCCCAGCAGTGCGACGTATTGGAAGTAGTTGGACTGCCTATTGTACCCGAAGCCGTTAATACTACGTCCAACGGTGAGAATATCGGCATAGTCGACACGCCGGGCGAGGTATGTATCCTGTATCCCGAAGGTTTTGGTGTCGTATTAGGCGACATAGAAGGCAACATTCAGGATACGGTATGTCTACCCGTACAAGTAGTTTCTTTTGATAATATTACTTCCGCCGAATTCGATATAAGCTGGGATCCCAGCGAGTTGGAATTTGTCGACGTCAATATCCCGGGTACCTGGCCTGGGCTCAGCGCCTCCAGCTTTGTGGACGGCGGCTCGCCGGTAGGCCTTCTTGAAGTAAGCTGGTCAAACGGCACTCCCGTAGCTATAGCCGACAGCGTCGTAGTCTTTGAACTATGCTTTAAACTTATCGGCGCGCCTCGCATGTGCAACGACGTGGTGGTAAATGAAACACCCACCCCCGTAGTAACCACTTCTAACGGCGCAGGCAGTATGCTTTTTGAAAACGGCTCTATTTGTATAAGTGACAGAATCGTAATCGATAGCGTACATATCACTCCGGTATCCTGCCCGGGCGCCTGCGACGGCGAAATCGAATTATTTGTATCAGGTGGTTTGGCGCCGGTTGGTTTTGTTTGGCAAACCACTCCGCTGCAAAACACTTCAAAAGCCCGATTCCTTTGCGAAGGCACTATAATTGTCTTTATATTTGACAGTTACAACCCCGCAGTGACAAGGACGGACACTTTCTATATTCCTACAACCACTAATCTTCCCCAGGCCAACGCAGGCCCCGACAAACAATTGGGATGTAACCCAAATACGACATTACTATCAGGCTCCGGCTCTCAAGGGGCGGAATACAGCTATCAATGGACTAATATCACTTCGGGCCAGGCTTTCCCTGTTGACGTGGCTACCATAGTCACCGGCGCAGCAGGCGACTATGTTTACGAGGTTACAAATACGAATACCGGTTGCTCAGTGTCGGATACCACTATCGTTACCGCAGCCGTATTACCCACCGCCATCGCCGGCTTAGATCAAACCTTCAACTGTATTAATCCCGTAGTAGGCCTCGACGGTACCCAATCGACGGGAGGCAGCACGGTAGAATATACGTGGACTGCCCTCAGCGGCGGTAATGTGGTGGCCGGTCAAGAGAACAACCTGCTCACCATCGTTGACGGCCCCGGCGTTTATCAGCTTGCCGTGCGCATTACGCTCAATAACTGTACGACCTACGACACAGTTGCCGTAACGGATGCCCGCATATTCCCCAATGCCAACGGAGGTCCCGATTTAGAACTGGGTTGCTCCGGCGATCCCGTGACACTCGATGCATCGCCATCAGACAACGGCAGCCTGGATGTAAGCTATGAATGGTTTGACGCCACCGGCGCTTCGGTTTCCACCGATATAACTTACTCAACCACCGCCCTGGGTACTTATGAAGTGGTCGTTACCGAAAATACAAGCGGTTGCTCAACCCGGGATACCGTGTATACAATACCTAGTGCGGAATACCCTGAAATTATGCTTGAGGATAGCACCGCGCTCACTTGTAGCGTTGATACGGTATCTTTTGAAGCGGTGATCTCTCCCGATACGATTACCTACACCTTGCAGTGGAATCCGCTCGACGGCGGTACGCTCCTCCCCGGTACGGAAACTACTCTGACACCGCAAACCGACGTAGCCGGCATGTACGAATTGGTGATTACGAATACTGACAATAACTGCGTGTCGAGAGATACGATCCAGGTCTTGCTCGATAATCAACTCCCTGTGGCGAACGCAGGTGAAAATACTTCGCTGACATGTTCCGCCTCTTCGGTTTTGCTGGATGGATCCGCGTCTGATCAGGGTCCGAACTATACCTACACCTGGCGGGATTTTGACGGCGCGGTTATCGGCGTAGGACTCACCTATACCGCCACTGAACCCGGCACCTATTGCTTTGAGGTAGTAAGCGACAACGGCTGTAGCGCCACTGACTGCGTAGTGGTAGGCATTACAGGCGCACCCCCCGTTTTGCTGGTTGATGATTTTGAAGAGCTGAATTGTAATAACGAAATAATTACGGTAGTCGTAAATGCCAGCCCTCCCAATGTTGACTACGATGTGAGCTGGCAAATCCTCAGCGGAACCGGCAATATTATCAGCGAAGACACTACCACTATCGAAGTAGACCAGCCCGGTTCGTACGAAATTACGGTGACAGCCATCAGCACCGGCTGTACTACCATCGACACGATAGAGGTATTACAAGATATAGAACTGCCCGATGCAGTAGCCGGTACCGACCAAAGCCTTACCTGCATCGTCAGCGCCGCCTCGCTTAATGGCACAGGTTCTTCCGTGGGTGTTGATTTCACTTACGAATGGACGAATATAGTCGATGGCGCCTTGCCTTCGCCCAATACTCAGATTACGGCCAGCGTGAATACCTCCGGCACATACGAAATTCTGGTCAGCAATATCACCAACGGCTGTACGGCCCGGGATACGGTAGTGGTATTAGATGACACAGACCCGCCGGTCATCAATATTGCACAGCCCGAAGATATCACTTGTATTGACGAAAATGCCACCCTTAATGCATCGTCAACGATGCCGAATACAAATATCACAGTAACCTGGACGGCACTCAGCGGCGGCGGCGCGGCAACGCCTCCCAACAACCTGACGGCTAGCGCCAATGCAGCCGGCGACTACGAAATCCTGGTGCGCAACAACCTCAACGGCTGCGAAAGCCGCGATACGATTACCGTTTTGGCAAATACCGATCCGCCGCAAATCTCTTACGCACAACCCGCTCAATTCGGTTGTAATCAAGCCAGCGTACCCATCGACGCTACGGCCACGGGCCCTGTGGGTTCTTTCTCGTCTATTTCCTGGACGACGCTCAGCGGCGATGGCACGGTGACGCCTGCTACCGGCTCGTTTAGTGTGCAAGTCAGTGAGCCGGGAGATTATGAGCTTACGGTGGTTCGCGCCGATAACGGCTGCGAAGCTTCCGAAACTATCACTATAGTAGCCGATCCCAACGTGCCCGTAGCCGATGCCGGCGAAGACCAAAATATCGAATGCGGCGAAACGGCTTCACTTGGCGGCTCAGGCACCTCGCAGGGCGCCGGTATCACATATGTGTGGTCGGTAGTAGACGGCGCGCCGATTTCAGGCAACACTAATGAGGCTACTTCTTCCTCTCAAGGCGAAGGTACCTACCAACTCATTGTAAGCAACGCAGTAGGCTGTGCCGATACCTCAGAAGTAGCTATTACACTGAGCTACCCCGAGTCGGCCAATGCCGGTCAGGACCTTTCGCTGTGCGAACCCAATTCCAACCTGAACGCCAACCTGCCCACCGGTACTACCGGGGTATGGACAACGTCTTCTCAGGCAGGTATTGCTACGCCAGGTGCAGCAACAACGGAAGTAAGCGCACTCCAGCAGGGCGCCAATGCCTTTATCTGGACGCTTTCGGCCCCCAATTGCCCCAACTACAGCGCAGATACCGTCGTGATCAGCATCGCCCTGGCGCCTAATGCCGCCAACGATGTTTTATCAGTGGGCTCCGACAGCCGCGACGCTACGGTCAACCTGATTGCCAATGACGGAGTAAGCCTGGGCGATAATTTCGTGATTACGCTGGTTTCTCAACCTACCTTCGGCAGAGTCGACAGCATATCGGCAGAGGGTGTCCTGTATTTCAGCGTCAACAGAGGCGCCGCCGGGCAAACGGAGGTGCAATACGTTTTGTGCAACCTGGATTGCCCCACAAGCTGCGATACGGCTCTGGTAGCCATTACGGTAGAATCCGACGGATTTGTGCCCGACAGGCCTAATACTATTACGCCTAACGAAGACGGCCTCAACGAAACGCTAATCTTTGACGAAATACTGAACAACCCCTCGGATATGTTCCCCGATAATGAACTCATTATCTTCAACCGTTGGGGCGATATCGTGTACCAGTCAAAACCATACAACAACGACTGGCGCGGCTTGAACAGCGAAGGCAAAGAATTGCCGCATGGCACTTATTACTATATTTTGCGACTCGATATTTCCAATGGCGTGATTATCCGGGGCGATATCACGATTGTGAAGTAATATTCGGTTGTCGGTTATGGGTTGTCAGTTTGCCTGATTTAGACAAATTCAACCCATAACCGACAACCCATAACCGACAACCCCTTGCTCCTTCCCACAATTTCTCCTATCTTTGCCGCACATCCTTAAGGCAAATCATATCTCCTCCATTTTCCTTTCTGGCGACAAGTCATTTTTTTATATTTTTCGTTATTAAATAACAAATCGAAATTCATGAGGTTATCAGGAATTTTTTGCCTGTGGCTGATGCTATTGGGCGCCCTGCAAGTAAAAGGCCAGGTGGAAGTACGTATTACGGTAGACAGTGGTATCTCTACCACTACCTGCACCGATATTCTGAGCGCGCCCGATCCCCTGTGGCAAGTCAATATTGCCAATGAAGGTTGGGTGACTTACCCGCAAGACGGCCCCTGCTTTTCTTCTTTTCCCAATCTGCAATACCAGGAGACCTATAATTGCCCGGCAGATGTACCTGCGCAAATCGAAGTTTGTTTCAAGGCTTTTGAAAACGACGCACTATTGCCCATATTATGCCTGATTGATGAATCTTGCAGTGAAACGATCTGTCAGCAATTTACTATTCCCGCTTTGGGTAGCAGCGCAACGTATACCCTCGGCTTGCCCGATAACCTGGGTTCGGACGGAGAAGTCACCTTTACTATCGAAAACTTCTCTAATGTTTTAGCCGACAACGACCTGCCCTGTACAGCATTCGATTTTGGATTGCTGCCCTATGGCGCCCATTTGGGAGATGCAGCGCAAGGAGGGTTCAGCAATAATTGCGCTACCAATATCAACGAACCCAATCCTTTTAGCAACGGCTTTTTTATCAATGACGCGGCGGTTTGGTTTACTTTCACCACCGGTCCCGACCCCAGCGGTTCGATATACGTGCGGGTACTGAGCGACCCCCTGGCCACCGGTGATGATTTTGACGCAGAAGTGATGCTCTATACATCTTCTGACAACTCCTGCACCGGTACTTTGTCTACATTGATAAACCTCACCGAAAGCCCCGGTCTCGACAACCTCTTCCGTATTTTTTGCCCCTCGCCGAATACAACCTATTTTATTTTGGTAGACGGCGGCTATACTACGCCCACTTCTTCAAGAGGGCCCTTTGGCATCGAAGTCGTTGATATCGGGGTGCGGGAAGGCGCCGATCTGCGCTGTAATGCGACCGACTTCGGCGTAGTACCCGACGGAGGCAGCGTGCAGACGGATTCTTTGTTGTCAAATTTTTGCGCCACAGCTACCGGCGATCCCTTTGTAGGCGCTTTTGTCAGCCAGCACTCAGTGTGGTTCCGGTTTGTGGCGCCGAGCTCAGGGCATATCACTATTGAAGCGCTTACCGATCGACTGGTCGATTCCATTGGCCTGCAATTGGCATTATATCGTTCTACTAATAATTTATGTACCGGCTTTTTTAGCAATGTAGCTACAGGATATACCTTTCAGGACCTTGATGAAACTATGAATGTCTCTTGTTTATATCCGGGAACCCCCTACTGGATTTTAGTGGATGGAGACGGTAGCTACCCCCGTGGCAGTTTTACGATTTCCGTGACGGATGCCGGCGATATTACGCCCGTTACTACTCTCGACACCGTGCTCTGTTTTGGTCAGAGCCTTACGGTTGGAACCAGCATTTACACCCAAACCGGCAACTATGCCGATACCTTGCAAGTTTTTGCAGGCTGCGATAGCATCATTTTGTCTAATGTGACAGTATTGACCGCCGTGCAGGCCACAACCGCACAAACGATGCTGGCTATCGGGCTTGGTGATCCCAGTGGAATTGCACATGTGACGGCTACCGGAGGCGCAGGCAATTATACCTATTTGTGGTGCAGCGGCGAGACCGGCCCGGTAGCCTCTCAACTTCCCGGTGGGCAAAACTGCTGCGTGACGGTTACCGACGCCAACGGCTGCGAGGCGATATCCTGTTTTGATGTGGATTATGTGATGGACGTTATTCCCGTTTTTGAAAACGATACGCTCCTATGCTTCGGCGATCAAAACGGACAAATTGTCTTTTCTATTCTGGAAGGCCTGCCTCCCTATACCTATACCTGGCAAAATGCAAACAATACGCTGAGCGGAACAGGTATCCTCAATGCAGAAGGAGAACAAGTGACTATCCCCGACCTGCCTGCCGGCACGTATACATTTACGGTGGCCGATGCATACAGCGATAGCACATTTGTGGCGCATGTGACCGAGCCGCCGCAATTGACCGCGCAAGCCGTCAACCTACAAGCAGCCAGTTGTTACCAGGTCTGCGACGGCGCCGTAGAAGCCGTCATCGCCGGCGGTACCGGCGCCTACCAGTTGCAATGGTCTAACGGCGCTACTACGAATACGTTGAGTCAGTTATGCGCTTCCACTTACATACTTAACGTAACCGATGCTAATAATTGCATGGTGACACTTCCCGTAACAATCACCGAGCCCCCCGAATTTATTGCCACAGCTCAATTGGTGCAGGCTGTATCCTGCTTTGAAGGCGCCGATGGCAGTGTTAGCGTAAGCGCCAACGGCAATCCCAGCCAATACCAGTGGAGCAACGGCGCCACGACCGCTACGGTAGCCAACCTGCCCGCGGGATTTTACGACGTGACCGTCACCAATAGCGACGGCTGCCAGGATTTCGCCGGGGTGCAAGTCACCCAACCTGCCGGTCCGCTCACGGTGAGTATAGATATTAACAACGTAATCAGTTGTGCCGGCGAAGCCGACGGCGCCCTGGTAGCGCTACCCGCCGGCCCCTATGCCTCTCTGTCCTACTCCTGGAGCTCGGGTGGCAATGCCGCTATTGCCTCAGGACTTGCCACCGGCCAATACGCCGTAACGATTATCAACGAGAAAAACTGCCAGGCCGATGCCACGTTTTTCCTCGATGAACCTACAGAAATAGCTGCCGACCTTTCGGTAACGGATATTACCTGCACCAGCGGACCCAGCGGCGGCGCTATTCAGCTGGATACTGTCAGCGGCGGCACGCCTTCCTATTTATTCTCTATTAACGGCGGTCAGACTTTCTCTTCCACACCGGCCTTTCTCCACCTCTTTGAAGGTTCCTACGAGGTCATCGTACGCGATGCGGCCGGCTGCGAAGAAACTTACACACAGGTTGTGAAAGGCCCACCCGTGCTGGAGGTGACGCTGGGCGACGATTTTGATCTGCAATTGGGCGATACGGTGACTATAGAAGCGCTGGCTAATAGCGTGGATCTGGCTTATAAATGGACGCCCTCCGATACTTCCAATTCGGCAATAATAGCTATAAGCCCCCTGATCTCTACTTTGTATACGGTGGAGGTATTCGACACCATCACCCTGTGCCGCGCTACTGACGCGGTATTTGTAACGGTAACAAAAGACCGCCCGGTATTTATCCCCAACGCATTCAGCCCCAACGACGACGGCCAAAACGACTTGTTTATCGTTTATGCGGGCGTAGGAGTAGCAGAAGTGAAGAGTATGCGCATTTTCAGCCGGTCGGGAGGCCTGGTATTCGAAAGAACCAACTTCCAACCCAACGACCCCGCTTTCGGCTGGGATGGGGAATGGCGCGGCACCCCCCTAAACACGGGGATATACGTGTACCTCGCCGAGATAACTTTCGTAGATGGCGTTACGGAGGTGTTTAAGGGGGATGTGGTGCTATTGAGGTGATGACTGTTGTAGGTTGTAAGTTGTAGGTATCAATGCAACCTACAACCTATAACTTACAACCTACAACAGCTACTCCTGATACAAATTAAACGTAATCCCCAGGCTGGGAATCAACAAGTTAGTAGCCGACGATTTTTCTTCAAAAGCATCGATAGGCAACTCGTAGGGGCCGCTGTCGCCGGTTTTGCGCACCAGGTAGGTCGCATTGGCGCCGGGCAGGTAAGCGCAACGAAGATCGATTGTAATTTCGGGCGCTTTGCGGAATACCTGCAGGCGAACTCCGAGTGCAAGTCCATAGCTCAAAGCCCAATCGCCGCGTTCAACTTCTGAATCGGAATCCTCCTCCTCAAAATCGTCGTCATCGATGAGCCGCGTACGGGTAAACAGGTTTTTAGTGCCAATCATACCGTCTATATACGGCTTTACGGGAAAATCAACAATCGGCGAAAACCGCAGCATAGCATGACCTAAAAAAATGCTGTTGTTGGTTTTGAGGGTATATTTTTCGGTAAACCCGCCTATGTTGATGTTGTATTTTTTCGATTCTCTGTCGTAGACCATGCCCGCCAGGTCGATGCCTGCGTAAAGCGGCATTTTTTTGGTAATCTGAATAAGCAGATACCCTCCTCCGCCAAAGCCGGACTTGGGCAGATTGTCGCGAAAATCATCCAGGGGTAAACCTACTTGTGCATTTAGATTCAAATAACCGAAATGGCGGCCCCGCACATCGTCAGGAGTAGATTGGGCAACTGTAATTCCATTTAATAGGAGCAAAAGCGAAAGGACAAGACAGGTTCTCATATTGCAGGTGTTTGATGAAAAAACGCTTTTTCTTCAAATATAAACGAAGATAAAATTCAACGTAGTTAACACCTTGTTAAACATTTTAATATAAAACAACAGAATAAGCCCGGCTATTAACGGCAGGAGGAAGAGCGCCGGTTTTGAGGCCCAGCGACCAATGGTAGGCGCCCGGCTTCAGGCGCGGCGGCACGCGAAAAATGAGTTCGGTTTCGACCGTATCGCCAGGAGGCAAAACCCGCAAAGGCATTTCTGCGCCGGCAAAAACTACGTCTTCATTATTGGCAAAAAACATCGCGGATACGGAAACTGGAGATACTCCCTTTCCCAATGCAATTGGATGCCGGTAAGGATTATATAACGAAACGGGAATGCTGACGCGCTGCCCGGCAAGCCAGCTGGAAGGAGGGTCATTAACGTCAATATGCGCCTTTTGGGCCACTTCCAGGCTATCGATCCAGTACAATTTAAACTGCTGGCGATCGGCTTTTAGCGTTCGGCAGGAAGGGCAACCGAGGTCTTTTTGGGCGGCTATCAATACTTTTTTGTGGTGCAAATCTTTTTCTCTATCCCAAATATCGAACTGGCTTTTGCGATAATCGGCGTCGGTAAACGTATAGGCTCTTTGACCGGTATACAAATCGTAAACCGCCGCCAAGCGGTATGAGTTTTGGAACACCACGGGAGAATCACCCGCTTCTTTTTTGAGCTCGGATACCCATGTTTTATGCAAAAATTGCTTGTCGAGTTGCGCCGGGCGCAGGGCATCAAGCGCCAACACGATTCGGAAGCCCATTATAGCGATGAAAGAAGCAAGCGACAAGCGCCAGAGCCAGGCTTCAAAAACAGGCCGCCCATCACTGTATCGGAAAAGTAATAAGGCAAGCGGAATACTCAGGATGCAAGTCCACTGCGGCTCCACGTGGCCTTTGGAAGTAGCCCACAAGAAAAACAACAGAAAGCCGCCGATGACAAAATAGTAAGCCCGCTCTAATAAATTGACCGCTCGATAACGCACAAGGGCGTATACCCAAAGGGGGAATAATAAAGGACTAAAAATGACGACCTGGTTGATGAGGTAGTTTATGGTGTGCTTGAGTTCGTAGGGATCATCGCGCCCTTGCAAATGATAGCGAAAGGAAGGAAATTCATTGACGAATTGCCAGTATAAGTGCGGAAAAAAGAGACCGAATCCGAAAAAGGAAGCCACATAAAACCAGGGCTGCCGCAAAAGTGCCAGATTAGACAACAGCGTAAAAAATATGAGTAGTACGCCATGATATTTGCTGTACAATAAAGCCGCCATACAAGCGCCCAGCAGTAAGGCGGCGCGTAAACCGGGCCGGCTGAGAAAAAATTGATAGGCGGCAAAAAACAAAACGGAAAAGAATAGTAGCGGCGCGTCCGGGGCAGCAATAAAACCATATACTTCAAACATTGGCATGGCCGCTAGTATGGCTACCAGTAATAACAACCTGCGGTTTTGCGCCGGCGACCCCGCCAATCGCCATATCCACCAAACAGAAACGACTTGTAACAATGGCAAAAGCAGGCGAATACCCAGAGCCCCACCCACCAGTTTCTGCCCGGCAGCAATAATAAGGGCCAGCATGGGGGGATGATCAAAATACCCCCATGCCAGTTGTTGCGCATACAGCCGGTAATAAGCTTCGTCAGGGTCAGCAGGCGTAATGGCCGCCTGCAGGAAGTTGATGATAGCCCAACCGGCCAATACCCACCACAATAAACGAGGGGGCTTGCTGCGCACCATATTATTTTTTAGTCCCTTTATAATATTTAATCACACCGTTTTCGATTGCACGGTAAGTCAGCAGTCCTTTGCCCGATTTGAGTTCAAGCGTAAATGAATCGGGCATGACATACGAGCTGGCTTCGCCTAATACCAAATAATACTTTTCTTCCCGTCCTATCAAACCTTGACACGTCCTGGAAGAATGTGACAGCGAACTGATCTGAAGCGAATTATCATCTCCCTTGGTATAAGACGCCCGATAATCATTACATCCCGCAGATCCGGTTACAAAAGTCCCGTCAAAAACAGCTGTGAGGTGTGCGCTATCCGGCAATTGTAGCGTTGCGCCTTCAGCTACAAAGCTTGTGAGGCGCCAGCGCTGGGCTTCCAGGGCGCCGAGCTCATTGGCGGGTGGCGGAGGGCCGGTTTGGATAGTTGTGTCCTGTGGCGCCGCCGGTATCTGTGCGGTTTCGCCTTGCTTATCGTTTTTGCAGGCCATAAAAAACAAGCCGGCCATTGCCATAATGACCATCCATTTTTTAGTCATGTGGAAAAGTGTTTTTGTTTGTCAATGTTTTTTTCTTTTTCGCAATATAGATTTCACCTCGCTTAGGGGGAGTGTGAAAGACGTAGGCCCTTCTACATATGCCGCAATCTCGTATGGATTGTAATAAAAAAGCAGGCTATCGCCTTTAAAGCCAATGTTTTCAGGCAGCGTAAAGGCGTCTCCCCAAAAAAAGCCGGCATCGCTGAGGCTAACTCCCGGTTCCAGTCCTTTCATCTCACGGAATTTTGCCTCTGCCATTCGCTTGAGTTGAAGGGTATCCGTGACTATATCTTTTAACAACAATTTTTTACCCGAAGTCGCGTCGAAGTTCAATAGCGTTACGTATGAATTGGGATGCACACCGCCGGCATACGCGAAATTTGTGATTTCCATACATACCACTTGCCCATTTTCGGATAACAACTCGCCGGAAGTCTCTACTGACCAGGGTATTTCATAGCCGGGTTCGTCCTGTTGCATCAACTCGTATTCTTCCAGGAAACTATTTGCAATTGCATCGAGGCTTCCTGGAATTTCTTCGTCAGCCACGGCAAAAACGGCCAGCGACCTGCGCACAAACTGCATTAAGGTGTCGCTTATGCTGCGCCGCGCAGGCTCAGGACCCGCTACCGGCAACAAATAGGAGGCTTTAATAACTGCGCACCTGAAGCTATCTGTCTCACAATCAGCTGATTTCTTCATAAACCGCCGGCTCTCCCACTCAAATTCACCTCTTTTTTCCTCCGCCACTTTGTCCTGCTGGCAAGACCATGCAGCCAAACTCCACAAGACCCCCAAAAGGGCTATTCCGCTCCACCTGATTTGCATATCCAGATTATAGTTTGTCTCACTTCTTGAATCAGGCTGCAAAGGTAGTATTTTTCCCGGGAATATCCTTGGGGGTGACGGCCCGGGA
>JAEUUQ010000437.1 GCA_016787505.1 Saprospiraceae bacterium
GGGAGCTTGGCTCCTGCTCGCCGTTTTTTCCTGCGGCGAAGAACTCAAAGAGATCGCCTCTCTTCAGTCGCCCGCGGTGACTACCGGCGCTTTTGACCCCGCCGACATGACCGCCACCGGGCAACTTATCGCCCTGGGCGATGGCATCGTGCAGCACGGCCACGTATGGTCGAACACCAACAACCCGCCTACCACCTCCGATAACGTCACCGAACTGGGCGCCTCGACAAGAACGGGCGCTTTTACCAGCGAACTGGAACTACTGGAGCCCAATGCAACCCACTACATCCGGGCATATGCCATCGACGTGCACGGCCGCACCTTTTACGGCGAGGTCATACTGATCAACCCGACCAGCGGCGTGACGGCGGCTTTTACCTTTCCCAACCAGGATTATAAAGCGCCTGCCACGGTCGCTTTTACTAATAATTCGGTCAATGCCAATAATTTTAAGTGGTATATAAATAACGACCTTATAGCCTCCACTACCAATTTTACCCACGAATTTGAACTGCCCGGCATATATACCGTGAAGCTCGTGGCTAGCGGCGACCTGGGGAAAGATTCTGTTACCAATAATGTGAATATAGCGTGGAATACTTTTGAACTGCCACTGCCCGAACTAAATTATGCCGTCAAGGTAGTGCCGCTCAACGACGGCGGCGCCATGATACTCGGACTGAAATACACCAACGCCACAGAATTGCACAGCGATATCGCGCTGCTCAGGATTGACCGCTTGGGACAAACAGCCCAGGGATTTCCGAAATTCTATGGCGACTCCAACTTTGACATCCCCTTCGATATGATCAAATTATCGGACGGCACGTTTGCCATCGTCGGCTCTGTCTTCAACAGCAGCGTGGGCAATTCCGATGCCCTTTATTTGAGGGTTGATATTAATGGAAATAAACTTAACGGGCCTATCCGCCTTAGTGCTAGCCCCAACAACAGCAACGAACAAGCCTTAGGCGTTGCGGAGACAAGCTCCGGGAACGTATTAATCACCGGCAGTGCTACTAATATTGCCGCCGGCGACCTCGACGTATTTGTCGTGAGCGGGCCGCCTTCTTTCGGCGTTTTTGGCATCGCCCCCCAAAAAATTCCCCTGCCCGATAATGAAATAGGATATGCTGTTACCACAGATGCAGGCGGAAATATCTGGATCGCGGGCTCAAAGGGCCCATTGGGCAGCCCAACCGATGCCATGGTTATGCGGCTCGACGCTTTCGGCGCCTTGTCAGGGGGATTTCCAAAAACCTTTGGCGGTAGCCAATTTGAAATTGCTCAATCCATCACAGCCTTATCGGGGAATACTTTTATGCTCAGCGGCAGGAGCGCAGAGGATATTTATTTGGTAAAAGTAAATTCCAGTGGAAATGCCGTAACACCTTATCCGCAAAGCATCCATGACGGTGGATCAGAATTGTCGAATGCCTTGCTATCATTGGCCGATGGATCATATGTTTTGGCAGGCGCTAAAAACGGAGACGCCTTGTTAATTCAACTAAATAACAACAACCAGATTATTTGGAGTGAAACTTATGGCGCTACAGGCGACGATTATTTTGAGTCTGTTATTGCCACCCCCGATGGAGGTTTCCTCGCAGTAGGCACACAAAACGAATCGCTTTTTATAGTAAAAACCAACAATCTGGGCAAAATCCAGTAAAACACAACCGTATGAACAACCATTTCCGGCTTATTACCTTCGTGGCGGCGGCGGCTTTGTGCCTACCCGCAACAGCCCATTTATTCGGGCAAAAACAGAACGTCGATTTTGCTTCCACTACCTTTGTCAAACATTTTGAGAGCAAGCAAGCAGCTTCAGCTACCCTGGTAATAGGTTCCACCGCCGGTAGCCCGCCGTTTAACTGGTTTTTTTGTGAAGGTAGCGGATGCGCTCCCGTTGCCGTCGGCGCTGTTACCCGCACTATCGGCGGCGCCTCTACCGGAGTCACGATCACCTTTACCAGTAGTAGCGCTACCGTCACGGTGATCAACGCCGTAGAAGGAGAATACCCATTTACCTTACGCCGTACCGGCGCCGGTATTGCTGCTGCAACACGTAACTATCGCCTGATAGTCCGCCCTGCCCTGCGCATGATCTTTGTGCTCGACCGCTCGGGCAGCATGGAGTGCGCGCCTTCTGCATCTGCAGCATCCTGGTCCGGGTGTATCATTCCAAGCGGGCATCGCTGGGATGCCCTGAAAACAGGCGTGCAAAATTTTGTCAACAAATTTCAAACGGACAACGAAAACGCCCTGGCAAACGACCGTATGAGCGTAGTATATTTTTCAGGCATGACCGTCGACCCCGCAGGCGATTTTGAAACCATGAAAACCATTACCGCCTTTCGCACGGGCATTACCTCGAATATGAGCTCCGCGCCGGCTCAAAATGCGGCCGACCCGGTGCTCGGCCGCGACGGCACCAGCATCGGCGCAGGCGTGCTGGAGGCCATCAACTCCCGCCTGGGAGGTATAGAAGATAACAGCTTCAGAGAAGTCATCGTGGTGTTCACTGATGGCGAACAAAATGCCGCGCCCAACGTGGTCACCACGGCTACTACCCGGGAGATACAGGCAGAAGATGGAACAGTACTCAAAAACCTCAACAACATTAATCTCGACGGCATTGAGATCTTTACGGTCGGCGTAGGCACTATTCCTGCCTTTACAACTATGCTGCAAGAACTGGCTAACGGTTCTTCGAGGTATTTCACAACTACAACGGGCAGCGAGGTAGATTTTTTGGGCGAATTGAGCGGCAATGCCTTCAACGAAATATTCAACAAATTCAGCCCGCAACATATTATATTCGATCGGCAAACCATTACCGGCGCTAATACGCTGGCTTTTAATTGTAATAAAAATGTGGGCCAACTCTTTTTTGAAGCGCACTTTGACCGGCCGATCAGCCGCTCGCTGACCAAATATGAAATATACCACAACGGGGTGAAATTGCTGCTGGATACAACCAAATTCTTGTTCACACCTTTTTTGGTTACCTATACTATTAATTTTCAAGACCTTCCCGAGTATACGAGTGAAGGTAGTTGGGAGTTTAGGATGCTTATCGAACAGGGCAGTTATTTCGATGAAAATATCTACCACCTGGGGCCGGCGTCGGTTAAGCTTTATGCCACTGCCGACGATCACGAAATCGATATGGCGACCAAGGTTGGCAACACGCCCGTAGTGGTAGGCAGCAAAGCCCCGATAAGCCTCACCCTGTCGCACCTGGGCAAACCCATAAAAAATGCGGTTGTCAAAGCTCACATCCTCAAGCCCAGTGTAGATGTAGGCGACCTGCTGGCCCGCGCACAGGTGACCGGCCCCCTGCCCAACGACCCCGAACTCGGCACCTGCGCCGGACAAACCATGGCCTGGCTCCAGGCCAATAACCCCGGCGCCCTCGATTCGCTCAAGATATACTTCGGTGATACCCTCACGCTGCCCCACAAAGGCGACGGCCTTTACGAAGCCGTCTACGGTGATTGGGCGGTCACCGGCGTGCACAAGGTGATCTTCACGGTGGTAGCCGAAGACGCCGCCTACGGGAAACTGGAAAGGATGAAAGACCAAACGGTCAACGTGCGTATAGCGCCTGTTTTGTTTACACCCAAGGAGCGCACCTACGGAAAAGACGGCAATGTTTCTTACCTGGGCCTGCGCCCCCAATATGAATCGGAGGGCCGTACGTATTTCGTAGGCCCGGGCTACGGCTACGCCTTTAGTGTAAAAGGTAACGGAGTGGAAAAGGTGACGGTCAATGACGAATGCGGCGGCAAGTACGGCCTTAGCGTGCAGGCAGAAGGCGACCCCAGGGTGAAGGTGTATTTACTCGACGAAGAGATATACCGAGGCAAAATGTCGAGTTTTGATAAACCCTACATCAAACACAAGTGGGATATCAGCGCGCATGCCGGGATTACCAGCCCCCTGGGCAAGCTCGATTCGCTGTTCGTCAATGGCGGCTTTTACGCCGAAATAGACGCCGGCTACCAGTTTACACCCAATTTCTCGCTGGAGGGCCGCGGCGGCTACTATGGGTTTGACCAAAACTTTTACGTCCTGGGCGCAACGATTTACGCCAAAGGGCAGTTCCCCTTGTCGAGCAGTGGCCTTTCGATGTCGCTGGCTGCCGGCGGCGGTATTTACAAACCAAAGAATACGGATAGCTCCGGAGGGTACAGTTTGCGCCTGGCCTTACACTGGGCCGCCACCTCCCGTCTGGATTTGTCGCTGGAAGGCGGGTATTTCAACCTTCCAACACCCGATTATCAGTTTCTGACGGTAGGCCTGGGGCTGAGGTACAGGCTCTGATGAGACTTTACGACTTTACGACTATACGACTGTAAGCGTTCTTATAGTCGTATAGTCTTACAGTCGTAAAGTCCTATTCAACGCTTGGTTTGATATTGATTTTGTCCTTGATAGACTGGACGAGGGCGGGAGAGGGTTTTCGGCGGTGTATGCGGCTCTTGATAAATTCGCGGAAGGCTTGTTCCTGGCTGAGGATTTGGAGGTAACTGGGGTTTGACTTAATCTCGTTGAGCAATTCGCGTTCTGCGGCTTCATTGAGTTCATTGTCGAGGTACAAGGTTACTTTTTTAACCAGATCGAGATACTGCTGATCTTTCATGGCATGTGTTTTAGTCATCCGTTGTTCCTCTTATTTGTGGTTTAACAGCAGGCAGCAACAAAAAGGCACTTCACTCCTTTGGTACTACCTGTCAATGGGAATCCCGGGAAGGGTGTTGGGACAGGAGCCGGTAAAAAAGAGTGAAATGCCTTCATAATCTTCATGCTGTATGTAAACCAAGCCTTTTTGCGTATCCCTTCGAGCCATTTCCCTCTGCTTATAAAAGCCGGGGGAGCAGCAGTATTGACAGT
>JAEUUQ010000442.1 GCA_016787505.1 Saprospiraceae bacterium
CCCAGGCAGTATGGTTAACGGCAAGCAGAAACAACACGATTCCGAATAGCGTAACGCCGTATTTTTTTGTCATATTTGTAAACTTGTCGAACGGACTGAAAACGACTTCATAACGCTATTATTGCGCAATAAGTTACAGCCCTCTGAGCATTTTGTGATGGTTTGCACCAAATGTGTTTATTCGCATTACACAAGATATTGTATTTTTTTTCATACTAAAAAAAGTGCGCCATAAAATTCCGGAATGGGAAGAGCTTGTCGTATTAACGTCTAGAATAATTTAAAATTCACACATTAAAAAAAAAATCAACTCATGAAATCACTCTTAACGTTGCTGTTGATAGTTGGAATGACGGCATTTGCCGAAGCCCAGATTACCCTCACGCATGCCGATGTGCCGGGCGCCGGCGATGCCATCGTATCGGCCATCGACACCACCGTAGCCGATCTGAATATCGGGACGGCAGGCCCCAACCAGAGCTGGAATTTCCTTGCCCTCGAATACCACGAGGTATATGCCACCAATTATCTATCGCCGGCCCAGGCGCCGCTATCGGCAGAGTTTCCTGAAGCCAATCTGTGCGCAGAAAGCCAGGGCGCCTTTTCGTTCCTGGAAGTGTCCGAATCGGAATTGCTGGGCCACGGACTTGTCGCCGACCTGACCGGCGATAAAAATTACCTGCCTGTGCGCATCGATCCGCCGCAAAAGCTGTTCGTTTTTCCTGCTACATTCGGCACAACATACCAGACTACCTACGCTTCCGAATTTGCTATCGACGGCGAATTTCTGGGGGTAGACTCCCTGCGCATCAAACAGACGGCATCCCAGACCGCAAACATCGATGCTTACGGGGTAGTCCTCATGCCCAACGGCCTCTATGATGCGCTTCGCCAGTATGTAGTGACCAGCTCTTTGGATTCTATCTGGGCGCTGTTTGCCGGCCAATGGCTATTGGTTGACGCACAGGTAAACGAAACGGAGTCGTACCAGTGGGTCTCTGCCGAATCCAAAGGCGTGCTCGTCACCATCGAAATCGACCCCAATACCGATTTACCTTTCACGGCCACGCATTTTGTGTCGTATACCCAGGCTGTACAAGCTCCCGTAGCCGCCTTTACCTTTGAGCCGGCCGGCAATGGTGAGATTGCCTTTACCGACGCCTCTTCTAATACCCCCACTGAATGGCTCTGGGATTTCGGCGACAATACGACAAGCGCTGAGCAAAATCCCACTCACATCTACAACGAATCGGATATGTACGAGGTATGCCTCACCGCTACCAACGACGGCGGTTCTTCCACAGTTTGCCAAATTGTGTCAGTAATCGTAGTTTCTACCGGCGAACCCGGCGAGTCGGCCCTGGCTAAAGTGTTTCCCAACCCGGTACAAGATGTGCTGCGCTTCCAGTTCAACCAGCCCCTCGTCGGCGGCGAACAAGCTCTGCTTTTTGATGCCTTCGGCCAGCTGATTTTGCGAAGCTCCCTGCAATCTTCTACCGATCTGAATATGAGCGCTTTGCCCAGCGGGCCATATTTCTACCAGTTGATCAACGGCGAAGGCCGGGTGATGCAGTCGGGGAAGGTGCTGAAGGGAGAGTGAGAGAGTGAGAGAGGGAGAGATACATGGATCATAGAAATTCACTCCCTCACTCCCTCACTCCCTCACCGGACGAGTCCCCCGATCAGCCTGACCAGCTCGGTTTCGGTGGTTTTCAGATTAAAATAGGCATTGAGTTGCGACTGGGTGGCGTTGATATAGCCCAGTTGGATCGTGCGGTAATCGAAAGAATTGATGAGGCCGCCGCGGAAGCGTTCCTCTGCTATTTCGAGGTTGCGCTGGGCGTTATTCACCAATTGGGTAGTGACATCCAGCAATTCTTTTTGGTTGTTGTATTGCGCCCAGGTATTTTCGAGATTATTAGTAAGGGTACGCTGCAGGTCGCTGATATTCAGTTGGGCAATCAGCTCTTCCATCTTGGATCTTTCGATCTGGCGTTGGCGCAAGCCCCAATCGAAGAGGGTATAAGAGGCCGAAAAATTAATAAAACCGTTAAAGCTGGAGCTCTTAATTCCGCCCAGATCGCGCTCCTCGCCGCTGGAAAAAATACCGGTGGCAGCGTGGTTTTTGTTGTAATTGTACACGGCGCCGGTGCGCAAATCTATTCTGGGCAGCCGGGTAGTTTCGCGCAAATCGGTCTGAATGCGAGCCAATTCGCGGCTTACCTGTAAATTCTGCAAACTTCTATTATTAGCCAGCATGCGCGACCGGAGCGCTTCGATGTCGTATACCGGGGCTTCGTAGGCCAACTGGTCGGTTAGCGTAAAGCGCGCGCTCAGATTGGGTTCGCCCATCGTCGTATTGAGGTTGCGCAGGGCGTTTTCAAACGTAGTGCGCTGGATGAGGTAGCTCATCGAATCGTTGATATAGGCGTCATTCGTTTGCAAAACGTCGAAAGAACTGGCCTGGCCGTATTCCTGGCGAACGCGTTCGTACGAGAGGCGGTCGCGGGAGAGGTTGAGCACCCGTTGGCGCACCTGAAGCTGCTCTCTTTCCACCAGTGCGTTGTAATACGCCAGGATCACTGATTCGATGGCGTTTTCCACGGCTACCTGGGCATTGCCCTGGCTGAGACGCTCTAGTGTTTCCAGTTGTTGCTTGGTAAACCGGATGCGGTAGCCGTCGAAGAGAATCCAAACGGCTTCTATGCCGGGTTGTACGCCCGAGCCTACCGAGTAAAATTCGCGAAGGAAAGATGCGGGGTTATTGGTCTGCTGGTAATTGTTATTTACGTTAAGCGTAAGATCGATAGCGGGGTATTTTCCCGCCACGGCCCAATTGTTGTCGTTTTGGGCTATCGCGACCTCGCGTTCGGCAATTTGAACCTGGAAATTTTGTTTCAAGCCCTTTTCAATAGCCTGCGACAAGCTCAGCGATTCCTGTGCCTGCAGGCTGACCATAGCAAATACGGCGAGTTGACAGACTAACGCAACACGTTTTTTCATCGTCGAATTGGATTAATAACTTACACAAAACGCTTTTCGAAGACGTAGCGTTTAAAATAAAAATTATAAAAAAATACAATACCCGTGGCGCAAAGTTTGGTAATAAACTGGTGCTGTGCAAAAAAAGCCAGCATGGATAAACCAGCTACTATGCCCGTACTGATGGCCATTCCGCCCAAAGATACCAACATAGCCAGCAAAAATGCATGGGAGGCCCGCCTTTGCAGTTCAAAAACAAAAAAACGTTGCAGGACGAAGTTGACGAGTACGCCGCAGGTATAGGAGATAACGTTGGAGGGCGCGGGCGAGAATACGCGATCGACCAGCATGAGGTAAAGCGTATAGTCTACTGCCGTAGCTATGGCGCTGGCTGTAGCATATTTAGCCTTCATCATGACCAGTTGCCTGGCTTTTTCCATCCAAACGCTCATGAAATCGATTTGCGCAAAAATAAGCTTTTCCAGGAGGAGTTGGCTGGTATGATGCGCTTGTCGCCGCAAAAAACGATGTTTTTGCGTAATAGTTTAGTGCATACGCAGTTTAGCTAAACCCAATCGCTAAACCCGCCGAAGGCGCTAAACCCTCCTAAACTGTTACGCTTTTGCAAACAATATTTTAACATTAGTTGAGCGAAAACTGCAATACCCGCTCGGTGCTGTTGTGGAACATGAGCTCGGTAATTTGCGGCGTCATATAGTCTATCAGGGGCATTTGCGCGATGAGTTCCATCACGTCAAATTCGGAATCGGCGATCGCTACGGCCCACAATTGGGAGCGGTCCATGGATAGCGAGTAGGACTTGAGTTTGCCCTCTACGAGCATATTATTGATAATGTAACGTTGCTGAGGTATGAGCGCCATAAACGTTTCGTCAATCGTTTGGGGCAACTCGAAAGTAATCATGAAAGTCTTTTTCATCTTCTGTATTTTGGATAGTCCGGGCAGCCGAAGCAAACCCGATATTATAACGCAAAGATAGCAAAAAGGGTTGCATTGCGACTATATGACTGTACGACTTAATGACTATACGACTGAACGATTGTGCAAACCTATCACGTCGTAAAGGTCTTACAGTCGCAAAGTCTTATAGTCAATCAATA
This sequence comes from Saprospiraceae bacterium, assembly GCA_016787505.1. Lineage (GTDB taxonomy): Bacteria > Bacteroidota > Bacteroidia > Chitinophagales > Saprospiraceae > JABWBR01. Next base: position 4,104 of record JAEUUQ010000442.1, read on the forward strand.
TACACTCCCATCTTCCCCATTTGGTAATCGCGCATTGCTTCCAGCAATTCAGTTTGCGTATTCATCACAAAGGGGCCGTACTGGGCTACGGGTTCGTCGATGGGTTGCCCTGAGAGCACCAGTATACGACTGGCGGCCAGTCCTTTGAGGAGAATACCTTCGCCGTCGTTGCGCAGGTGGATCAGTGTAGCGTCGCTGTACGAAAAGTTATTATTGAGCTGCACATTGCCGTCGAGAATATAGAAAAAAGCGTTGTGATCGGCGGGCAGGTCAATGTCGATTTCGCCGCCTTCTTTCAGGCTCACCTGCAAGGCGAGTATGGGCGTAAAGGTGCGGGCGGGGCCTTTGATATCGCGGTATTGGCCTGCTACTACGCGCAGCGAGGCGAGGCCGTCGGGAGAAGTCCAGGCCGGGATTTGCTCCGACTTGATATCCTGGTAGTCGGGCTGCGTCATCTTGTGCGATTTGGGCAGGTTGATCCACAGTTGGATACCCTCCATGACGCCGCCGTTTTCCACAAATTGGGGCGAAGCCATCTCGCTGTGGATAATGCCGCGGCCTGCCGTCATCCATTGTACATCGCCGCCGTTGAGCCAGCCCGTATTGTCGCGGCTGTCGCGATGGCGGATGCCCCCACAATACAAAAAAGTAACCGGTTCAAACCCGCGGTGCGGGTGGGGACCTACTGCCAAGGGGTCTACGCCCGGTTCTGCCGTAGTGGGGCCAAAGTGGTGCAACAACAAAAACGGATCGATTTGCTGTACGCGAACGGTAGGCAAGGCCTGCTTGATAGCCGTCTGGCCCATCTGCATGGGTTCGCCTTTTATTATATGTGCAACGGTCCTGTAAATCATGACGTTTTTTTTATTGTTTAAACATCAATAATAGCGCCAAAGTTCTATTTCCTGCCTTTTTGGCACTAACCTGATTCAAAAATCTGAATTTTAAGCATATAATTTCAGGTACATTGCAGACGTTGTATAACTTTGAGGAGGTTGTCGGTTCTCCGTTCTCTGTTCTCCGTTGTCGGTTGCCCGTTCTCTGTTATCCGTTCCTTATCTTTACCAGTTAACCTAAACAGAGAACAGAGAACAGAGAACAGAGAACAGAGAACAGAGAACAGAGAACAGAGAACAGAGAACAGAGAACAGAGAACAGAGAACAGAGAACAGAGAACAGAGAACAGA
>JAEUUQ010000582.1 GCA_016787505.1 Saprospiraceae bacterium
CCTAGTTTGACCCCCTCCCATAGTGGAAACATGCCCATTCGAATTAAATTATTGCTGTGTTTGGTAGCCCTAAAAATACAAAATAATGCCCGGTTTGGCCCAATGAGTTTAATCAATAGGAAAAAGCAAGCATAAAATGCATCCAGACAAAGCAGAGCTTGTTATTTTTGCGCGCAACTGCGACGGCTGAAACTTATTGATCAATAAAGCCGTTAACCTATGAACCATCCAAACCCACAAGGTGATGAACAACGAACTTTACATATACAATAGCTTTACCAGAGAACGCGAAAAGTTTGAACCCCTGCACGAAGGACACATAGGATTGTACGTATGCGGCCCTACCGTATACAGCGACGTCCACCTCGGCAATTGCCGTACCTTCGTGTCGTTTGATATCGTATATCGCTACCTGACTTATTTAGGTTATAAGGTTCGTTACGTAAGGAATATCACCGATGTGGGCCACCTCGAAGGCGATATAGACAGCGACGCAGAGGATAAGATCTCCAAAAAGGCGCGCCTGGAGCAGCTCGAACCTATGGAGATCGTACACAAGTACACCTTGGGTTTTCGCGATATCATGCATTTGCTCAATGCGCTTCCGCCCAATATCGAGCCCACTGCTACCGGCCATATCATCGAACAGATCGAAATGGTAAGTAAGATCCTGGAAAATGGTTTTGGGTATATAAAAAACGGCTCGGTGTACTTCGATACGCCCAAATTTGTGAAAGAATACGGCGTATACGGCAAATTGTCGGGCAAACAGATAGAAGAGCTGTTTACCGAAACCAGGGAGGCCCTCAAAAAGCAGGACGAGAAAAACCATCCTTCCGATTTTGCCATTTGGATCAAAGCCGACGAGCGCCACCTTATGCGCTGGCCTTCGCCCTGGTCGGTCGGTTTCCCGGGCTGGCACCTCGAATGCTCGGCCATGAGCACCAAATACCTCGGCGCGCAATTTGACATACACGGTGGCGGCATGGACCTCCAGTTTCCGCACCATGAAAACGAAATCGCGCAAAACTACGGCGCCTGCGGCAGTATGCCCGTGCGCTACTGGATGCACGGCAATATGTTATTGCTGAACGGCCGCAAAATGTCGAAAACTCCCGACCCTATTACCGGCAAGTCGAATTCGATTTTGCCGCTGGAGCTTTTTACCGGGCAAAACGAGATATTCAGCAAGGCGTATTCGCCCATGACGATGCGCTTTTTTATGCTGCAATGCCACTACCGCAGTACCCTCGATCTCACTGATGCAGCTCTGCTGGCCGCCGAAAAAGGCTATCGCCGCTTGATGGACGCCTACAAAGCGCTGCAGCAATTACAGGCGCCTGCCAATGCTGAAGCTGCTCAGCTCGACCAGGAGATAAACGGGTTGATAGACCAGGCATTCGAAGATATGAACGACGACTTCAATACGCCGAAAGCTTTGTCGCGCTTGTTTGAACTCGTAGCCACCATCAACGGCATCAAAGACGGGCATCTGCCCGCCGACCGGGTTTCTGCAGCCACTTTGCAGCGGTTGAAAGAGGTATTCCAACACTTTATCTTCGATATCTTCGGCTTACTCGACGAACACGACGGCGGGCAGGACGGCCAAACGGTGGACGGCTTGATGCAATTGATTATCAATATCCGCAAAGAAGCCCGCGAACGCAAGGACTGGGGTACTTCCGACCAAATACGCGATGCGTTGAAAGATCTTGAGATTCAGCTCAAGGACAGCAAAGAGGGCACCTCCTGGGCAAAAGGCAGCTAAAACCGGGCTATTTTGTCATAAACCGGTACATCGTGAGTTGGTGATACGTGCGCTTGGGGCGCAATATCGTGGAGGGAAAAGACGGTTGGTTGGGGCTGTCGGGAAAGTGCTGCGCTTCGAGGCACAAACCGCCGTGTTTCACATAAGTTTGCCCGTTTTTGCCCTGTAGGCTTCCATCCAGAAAATTGCCCGAATAAAACTGCACGCCCGGTTCGGTTGTATACATCTCCATTAATCGCCCGCTGCCAGGGTCATATAGCGTAGCTACCAGGCTAAATTCCTTGTAAGGTTTTCGCAACACGTAATTGTGGTCATAACCTCCGGCCACCTGATCGAGGTCGCGGCCTATAGGCTTATGAGAAGAGAAATCCATAGGGCCGTTTTTGACTTTGAGTTGCTTGCCTGTGGGAATTAACCATTGGTCAACTCCGGTATACCGTATTGCATTGATCATCAGCACGTGGTCTTTTATGGTAGGGCTTTTCCCGGCACTGAGGTTGAAATAGGTATGATTAGTGAGGTTGACTGGCGTGGGGTGGTCGGTATTAGCTTTATAAGTAATCGTGAGATCGTTGCGTTTGTGGAGGGCGTATGTCACCGTCACATCCAGGTTGCCGGGAAATCCCTGCTCGCCGTCCTTGCTGAGGTAGTGCAATTGAAGGGCGGCGGAAGAATCGGAGATCATTTCCTGTCCTTCCCATACCACTTTATCGAAACCTCTCACTCCTCCATGCAGGGAATGGCCGTTGTTGTTGAGGGGCAGTTGGTAGGTTTTTTTATTTAAAATAAAACGTCCTTGGCCAATGCGATTGGCATAACGGCCCACCAGACAGCCAAAATATGGGTTGCCCGACTGGAGATATCCACCCAAAGAATCGAAGCCCAGCGCTACATCGCCAGCCTCGCCGTTGCGGTCGGGCACGATCAAATGGGTAATGGCGCCCCCGTAATTGGTGATATGCACTTCCATGCCGTTTGCATTGGCCAGCTTATACAGCCAAATAGTGGTATCGTTGATTTCTCCGTAGGGCTCTTTGCTGATGGAAAAGCCGCTGGCTGTTAAAACCGCAGAGGGCGCATTTTGGGATGATCTATTGCCACATGCCGAAAAAATCAGCAAAATTGGAAATACCCCAAAGAATATTTGGAATAAACTTGTCGCTTTCATACATACAGGAATCTTTGGTCAAGATAGTGACTTCTATCGAAGAAGTTAGCTTTAGAACGGCTACCTTTGTCGTCAAAATATACATTATGAATGTCCTGTTGCTTGGAAGCGGCGGCCGGGAACACGCCTTGGCCTGGAAAATAAGCCAAAGT
>JAEUUQ010000162.1 GCA_016787505.1 Saprospiraceae bacterium
GTGGATGGGCCTGCTACTGATTGCCCCCTTGTGTCTGACGGCTCAGCGCCTCGATAAATTTTCGGAAAACGAAGGCGAATTTATTGCGCAACTGGAAACTTACATGACTTCCAGCAAGCAAAAAGTGCTCGAAGATACCTACCGCGAATTTGAAAAAACATTCAAAAGCGGACTTTTTGCAAACGAAGAAAAGCTGCAAATACTGGCAGTGGGCAATGCCATGCTGGCGCAACGCCTCACGGCCAGCCCCTATTTCAGCGAGTACCTCAAAGCCCTGGTATCGCTCAAAAAAATGCCCAACGCCGCCCAGCATTTTAATACCTGGCACCAGGTAGTCACGAGCATGCTGGCCAACCTGGAAGGCCGCAAAGTGAAACCCTTCCAGCAATTCCTGGAGTTCTCCAACGAATTCTTTTCACACGGCGCTTTGCGTTATTCTACCTCTGGCACAGCCTGGTGGGCGCTGTCCGACAAATACCAGTGGAAATACGAAGAACAAGTTCCTCTGTTGGAGTTTGAGAAAATGGACCTGATGGCTGTACGCAAGGAAGATTCTATTTTTGTGCGCCAAACGATCGGCAAATTTTACCCGGTCGATATGACCTGGAAAGGTAAGGGCGGCAAAGTAAGCTGGGAACGCCTGGGCCTGGGCCCGGAAATTTATGCCGAATTGACCGACTATACCATAGACGTTAACAGGAGCCTGTACGAAGCCAAAAAGGCAAAATTGCGCTATCCGCAATATTTCGGCGGCAAACTCATCGAAGGCGACCTGAGCGACAAAATCTCTACCGACGAGCTCACCGAAGGCTCTTACCCGCGGTTTGAATCTTACCAGCAAATCCTGGAAATTAAGGATATCGGCCAGGGCATCATCTATAAAGGCGGTTTCAGGCTGCACGGCACCACCGTATACGGCTTCGGTAGCAAAGAAAATAAAGCCGTTATTACGCTCTTCGATCTGCGCGATCGATTGGTTTTTAAGGGCTTATCCGAATTGTTTGCCATCCGCCGGGGCGAACGCATCGTAGGCGAACGCGTGGCGGCCACTATTTATTCGGGTAAGGATTCCATTTACCACCCTTCGGTAAACCTGCGCTTTGAAATCCCCCGCAAAGAAATCCAGCTTTCGCGCGGCCAGCGCGGTAGCGACCGCAATCCTTTCTTTAGTTCTATGCACCAGGTGAATATTGAGACTGAAAATATCCAGGCCTATGTCGATAAAGACTCTATCGTTATCGGCAAGCCCTCTATTGCTATTTCCCGCAAAGGCGATGTGTTGTTTGAATCGCTCGAATATTTCCAGAAATCAGACTACCAGCGCATCCAAAATATCGCCACAGCCAATCCACTGGCCATCATGAAGGCCACTTCAGAAGATCTGGGCACCAACGTACTAGATGCTTCTCTTGTCGCTTCGCGCATTAATTCCAAATTTACGATAGATAATATACAGAGCCTTTTGTACGACCTTGTTTCTCAGGGGTTTATCAACTACGACAGCGATAAACAACTCGTCGAACTCAAACCCAAGGTCTTCCACTACGTGTATGCCGACCAGGAAAAAGCGGATTACGATGTGTTGCAGTTGCACTCTTCCACACCCGATATTAACGCCACGCTTGACCTAAAAGACAACACTATCAAAGTCAGCGGCGTCAAAAATATTGAATTCAGCCCCAAACAACGCGTAGCAATCATACCCAACAAGGAAGAACTGGTCATGAAGAAAAACCGCAATATGGACCTCAATGGCAGGCTTTTTGCGGGTTTTTCGATTTTTACAGGCGAAAATTTCCATTTCGAATACGACCAGTTTCAGGTCAAAATGGACTCCATAGGTTTTTTCGATATATACATCCCCACAGGTGAAGTCGACAAACAGAAGAACCCCATCGCCTTTGCCATCGGCTCGCGTATCGAGCAACTGCACGGGGTGTTGCTTATCGACGCGCCTTCGAATAAATCGGGTAGGGAAGACATCGAGATGTTCCCCTCCTTCCAAAGTAAAGGCAAATCGTACGTATTTTACGATGCCGCTGCTATTCAGCAGGGCGCCTATCTGCGCGATTCTTTTTATTTTGAAATAGACCCCTTCAACCTCAATGCCCTCGACAAGATCACCGCGCGCGACCTGCGATTCAAGGGCACTATGTATTCGGCCAAAATTTTTCCGAAATTTAAAGAAACCCTGGTCTTGCGCGACGACCAGTCGCTGGGATTTCCGACCAAAACACCCACACAGGGTTATCCCGCATACGGCGGCAAAGGGGTTTACACCGGCGATATCGACCTGAGTAATATGGGCTTCCTGGGCAAGGGCAACCTCAAATACCTGGGCGCTTCGGTGAATTCACAGGATATCATCTTCAAACCCAAGCAGTTGCTCGCCAGCGCCGAGCGCTTTAACCTGGAGGAAGACCGGGCCAGTGCGGTGCAAGTGCCCAAAGTAAGGGGTATCAACGTTAAACTCGACTGGCGCCCTTACCGCGACAGTATGTATATCCGCTCGGAAGAGGCGCCCTTTGCCATGTTTAACGCCAATAACCACACCCTCAAAGGCACCCTGATCCTCACCCCCGGCGGCTTGCGCGCCGATGGCGACCTGGACTGGGACAAGGCCACCCTGCGCTCCAAACAACTCGTCTTCGGCGCTTTTTCCGCCAAAGCCGATACGATGAACGTCAGCATCAAAGCTGCCGACGCCGGCCAGCTGGCCCTGCAAACCGCCAATGTAAACGGCTATGTAGACTTCGACAAACAAAACGGCAACTTCCAGGCCAACGACGAATTTCTCGTCACCACCCTGCCGTACAACAAATACGTGACCTCGATGAACGAGTTTAAGTGGGATATGAAAGAGGAAACCATCAACTTCAAAGCCGATCCCAATAAACCCGGTACCTTCGTGTCTATCGACCCCGACCAGGATTCACTGCGCTTTCAGGGACAGGCGGCCTTCTACGATATCAAGGCCAGCCAACTGAAAGTAGACGGCGTACCCCACGTGGTGTCAGCCGACGCATTCATCTACCCCAAAGACGGCAAAGTGGAAATCGAACCCGGCGGACCGATGAAAAAACTGGAAAACGCCGAGATCGTAGCCGACACCACCAACAAATATCACGTCATCAAGGAAGCTACCGTAGAAATCAAAGGCCGCCGGGAATACACGGCTACGGGTAAATACGAATACAATGTGGGCGACCGCGAGCAGCGCATCGTGCTTCAAAATATCACCGGCCAACCCGTAGGTAAAGGCAGCATCACCGAAAAACGCACCGTGACGCGCGCCACCGGACAGGTAGAAGAAAAAGACGATTTTTATATCGACTACAAAACCCAATTCCAGGGTACCATCCACCTCAACGCCGAATCGCGCAACCTCAAATTCGAAGGATTCGCCAGGCTAAATGCCGACAAGCTGCCCTACAAATACTGGTTTACTGTGAGCAGCGAGGGCGACAAGCGCAACCTCGCCATCCGCTACAACGAACCCAAGAGCTACGACGGCGACCCGTTGTTTACAGGCTTGTACCTCAGCAAAGAACAGGCCCGTATTTACCCCCGCGCCATGATGCCCTTGTTGTTCCGCAAAGACCGCCAAATATTCCCCGTCAAGGGCGTATTTATTTATGATAATAAACTGGACGCCTTTACCTTCGGCGACTCCTCGCGGGTTATTCGCAACCAGGACATCGGCAACAAATTCGTTTTCAAAAACTATGACGGCACGGTAGAAGCCACCGGCAAATTCAACCTCGGCACTGCGCTCAAATACATCAAAGTAGATGCCGCCGGCTTTGCGCAAACAAAATTCCTGCCGCCGCCACCCGAAGCCGAACAAAAAGAAAAAGAAGAAGGCGACGACGGCCTCATGATGCTCGCCGAAGAAGAAATAACGGCCGACTCCATGGCCACCGACTCTACTGAAATGCCCATGCCCTTGCCTGGTCCGGCTATCGAAGCGGCGCCGGTCACTGCCGAGCTCATGACCGGCATCAAGCTCATCGTACCCGAGGCGCTATTAAAAATCGTGACCAACGATATCATGTCATCGAGCTTCGGCGGCAATATCATCACCTATCTCACCGATATCGATTTTTATAAAAAAGCTGCCGCCAATATATTCCCCAACGACAAAGAAATGAAAGAAGCCATCGACGGCATCACCTCGGGATTCCTCGATATTCCCAAAAAATACAACCCTTACACCTTCCTCTTCAGCAGGGTAAAAATGAAATGGGATATCGACTACCAGTCGTTTGTGAATACCGACAAAAACGTGGGCCTCATGAGC
>JAEUUQ010000544.1 GCA_016787505.1 Saprospiraceae bacterium
AATGCCCGTGACGCCCCCACCCCGCTTTTCCATGTTGGCAGTGAGGTGCACTACGTCGCGCAACAGGTATTCGCGCAGTTCGTCTACTACGGACATCATGAGTTGGTGGTCGCCGGCCCAACTAAAATGCACCTGCCCTACTTTTTGGGTAGATAATATAGTGGTGTGAAAACCGCCGCGGTCGAGCCAGTATTTGGCGGCGCTGGAGGCGGCGGCAACCACCGAACTTTCTTCGATTACCATGGGCACGGTATACAGCCGGCCGTTGATGAGAAAGTTGGGCGCTACGCCGTACGGAAGAATAAAATTGCTGATGGTATTTTCGCTAAAGCCGTCAAAAACGCGCTGCAACGACTCGTCGGAGAGCCAGAAGTTGGTGAAATCGCGCTCGGCGGATTCCGGGGAGTCGGCAAACTGCTGCGCTACCCACTTGAGTTTGTCTTTTTTAGACAGTTTTGAAAATCCCGCTTTTACTTTATCCTGCATGTCGCTGTGGTTAATCTTATTGCCTGATGCGGAGGAAGGCCTGCGCCAGTTCGAGCCCGCGTATTTGGTTGTCGATATAAGCTGTCAGTTGGTCGTAGTCGCCCCGGGCGTATTGCAAAAACCCGGAGGCTTGCCCGTAAACGGCAGGGAGTTGTATGGTGTTAATCAAATAATAGCCGTCGAGGAAGTTTTTGATACCTCCTGATATAATAATATGGCGGCATCGGATTTTGTCGCCGAGTTCGGCAATGATCGTATTGGTAAATTGGGTCATTTCCGCAGCGCTGTGGCCGGTATACACCAGGGGTTCGAGCGCGGCGAGTTTGTCGGGATGGGCGCGCAGCAATTCGAGCAGGGCGAAATTGGTGCCCCCGCTGGCCGCAAAGTCGACGGCGGCAAGCGGCAATTGCAGCAGCGCGCGCAGGCTTTCGGGGCCCATACCCTGCCCTACTTCTTTTACAATAATGGGAAAAGTAGCCGCTTCCAGCATTTGTTCGATGATGGCGAGAGGTGTTTGCTTAAATACGTCGCCCTCGGGCTGCATGGCCTCCTGGAGGGGGTTTACATGGATGATGAGTCCGTCGGCGCGCAATTTCTCGACAAGCCGGTTTACACGCCAGGTCTCTTTTTTATCCAGGAGCTGTTCGAGTTGCGCAATGCCGAGGTTGGCGTAGAGGGGCCGGTCGTCACCTATGAGCGCCCGCACGTCGAAATCGCGAAAAGTATCCTCGCTATATAATAAGGAGCGACAGGAGCCGAGGCCCATGCCCATGCCGTAGTCGCGGCAGGCGCGGGCCAGGTTGTGGTTGATAGTGTGGGCCCACTCGGTACCTCCGGTCATGCTCGACACCCACAGGGGGGCGCGAAGGGTTTTGCCCAGAAAAGCGACCGGGGTCAGACTGCCTTTGGGCGGATGCGCTGCCAGGAGCGGTTCGTACCAAAAACGGCCGTCCAACTGCGCCGCCGCTACTTGCGAGCGCAACGCCAGTTCGATGTGGTCGCGTTTGCGGGAAGCCGCGGTGGGGTCGGCATCGTGAGGGGTAGACTTGTTGGGCTCCTGCTGCATGACGTAGTTTTTGATAGCCATTACAAAGATAACAAGCTGCCGGGGCATTGCGGCATGCCTGGTGCATAAACAAAGCCGTTTACAATTAGTTCATAACCATAGACTTTCAAGAGCAATCAAAAAAAATGCTGTTTTTCAGTCGATTGCATCATTTTAGGTAGATATTTTTTTCAAAAAAGCTTGTATGTTTTTCAGAATAGCGATACATTTGCGCTCGCCTTTGAAAAAGGGCTTGATTTGAAGTATCATTTACAGCAAAAAGTAATTATTGTGAATACGCTGAGTTACAGGACCCGTTCGGTCAAGAAAGAGGAAGCAGAGCGCAAGTGGTATGTCATCGACGCCGAAGGCGAAGTGGTGGGCCGCCTCTGTACCCGTATTGCTACCGTGCTACGCGGCAAGCACAAACCCACATTTACCCCACATACGGATACCGGTGATTTTGTGGTGGTGATCAATGCCGACAAGGTGCGCTTTACGGGCAACAAAATGGCCGCAAAAGAGTATCTGACTTATTCGGGTTATCCCGGCGGCCAAAAAGCGACGATTGCCAAAGAGCTTTTGATCAAAAAGCCCTACGCGATCATCGAAAACGCCGTAAAGGGTATGTTGCCCAAAACCAAGCTCGGCCGTGCCCAGGTGAAGAAGCTTTTCATTTATGAAGGCGCCGAACATCCGCACCAGGCACAAAAACCTGAGCCTTTTAATTTCTAATTGCATCTATTAAATCGATAGGATAGAACATGGAAATGATCAACGCCATCGGGAGAAGAAAGTCGGCTGTAGCGCGCGTCTATCTCACCAAAGGTAACGGCAAAATAACCGTTAACGACAAAGACTACAAAGCGTATTTCCCGCAAGTGTACATACAACACAGCATCTCGGCGCCCTTTGAAACGGTAAACGCCGAGCAGATTTATGATCTTGTGATCAACGTGGCCGGTGGAGGCTACAAGGGCCAGGCAGAAGCCGTGCGCATGGGTATCTCGCGCGCATTGGTGAAGCTCAACGAGGACTTCCGCAAACCGCTGAAGGAAAGGAAATTCCTCACCCGCGACGCTCGCGAAGTAGAACGCAAGAAGTATGGTAAGCCCAAGGCACGCCGCAGCTTCCAGTTCAGCAAGCGCTAATTTATTAATTCCTTGTCAATCTTCAATTGAACAGCAATGGCAAAACCGACCTATAAAGAACTGCTGGATGCCGGTGTTCACTTCGGCCACCTCAAAAAGAAGTGGAACCCTAAAATGGCGCAGTACATTTTCATGGAGCGCAAAGGTATCCACATTATAGATATCAATCGCACGATCGATTGCATGGACCGCGCAGCTAACGCTATGCGCCAGATCGCCAAATCGGGCCGCAAAGTGATGTTTGTGGCTACCAAAAAACAAGCCCGCGATATCGTGGCCAACGCCGCGCGCAGCGTAGGCATGCCCTACGTGACCGATCGCTGGCTCGGCGGTATGATGACCAACTTCGCCACGATCCGCCGATCGGTGAAGAAGATGAATACGATCGAGCGTATGCTGCAGGATGGTACCGTGCAGAATATGACCAAAAAAGAGCGCCTGATGATGAACCGCGAGTTGGCTAAACTCGACAAGGTGCTCGGCGGTATCTCTAACCTCAACCGCCTGCCCGCCGCTATCTTTGTGGTAGATATCCACCACGAACATATTGCAGTGGCCGAAGCGCACAAGTTGGGCCTCCGCACTTTCGGTATCGTGGATACCAACTCCGACCCCAACCAGGTCGACTTCCCCATCCCCGGCAATGACGACGCCTCTAAATCAGTGGCTATCATTACCGAATATATGGTGGAAGCTATTCGCGAAGGCCTCGAAGAACGCAAACAGGTGAAGACCGAGAAAGAAGGTGTGGAAGGCGTAAGCGAATAACGACCTCTTTTTTTTAATTAAACGACTAATATAACAATGAGCATAGTTTCTCCTGCTGATATAAAAAAGCTGCGCGATATGACCGGCGCAGGTATGATGGACTGTAAAGCCGCCCTCGCTGAAGCCGATGGCGATTTCGAAAAGGCTATCGAAGTATTGCGCAAAAAAGGCCTCAAAGCCAGTATCAAACGCGCCGACCGCGAAGCCCGCGAAGGTGTGGTAATCGCTATGGTCTCCGACGACCACAAGCGCGGCGTGGTGGTGAAGCTGAGCTGCGAAACGGACTTCGTAGCCCGCAACGAGGATTTTATCAACCTCGTTAAAAGCTTTGCCCAGACTGCCCTCGATAAATTCCCCGCTAACCTCGAAGCCCTGCTGGCCTTGCCTTACGGTGATATCACTATCGGCGAAAAGGTAATAGAGCAGGTAGGCGTTATCGGCGAAAAAATCGAACTGGCCGCTTATGAGTGTATCGAAGCAGCCCAGGTAGCTCCTTACATCCACATGGGCTACAAAGCCGGCGTGCTGGTAGGCCTCAATAAAGACAACGCTGATTTCTTCGAAGCCGGCCGCGATGTGGCTATGCAAGTAGCCGCCCTCAAAGCCGTCGCCGTAGATAAAGACGACGTTCCCCAGGAGCTTATCGACAAGGAATTGGAGATCCGCACCGAACTGGCCCTCAACGATCCCAGAAATGCCAACAAACCCAAAGAGTTGTTGGAGAAGATCGCACAGGGCAGCCTCAATAAGTTCTTCCAGGAAGTTACTCTCCTCAACCAGGATTTTGTGAAAGACAATAGCAAAAAAGTGGGTGATTACCTGAAGGGATTCGACAAGGAACTAACCGTCACCGGTTTCCGCCACGTGACGCTCGGTTAAATAAGAAGCGCAAGAGTCATCCGGAGTTTTCCGGATGACTCTTGTTCTTTTAGCTTTTACCTCAAACTATGTCGCTAAAGTATAAAAGAGTCCTCCTCAAATTGAGCGGCGAGTCGCTCATGGGCGACCAAAATTTCGGCATCTCCGCCAATATGCTCCGCCATTATGCCGATCAGATCAAAATACTGGTTGATCACGGCGTAGAAGTCGCAGTGGTGATCGGCGGCGGCAATATCTTCCGCGGCCTGCAAGCCGCTGCCAGCGGTATCGACCGCGTGCAAGGCGACTATATGGGCATGATGGCCACGGTAATCAACGGCATGGCCATACAAAGCGCCCTGGAAAGTGTCGGCTTGTATACCCGGCTTATCTCGGCTATCGAAATGAAGGCTATCGCCGAGCCGTATATCCGCCGCCGCGCTATCCGCCACCTCGAAAAAGGCAGGGTGGTGATTTTCTCTGCCGGCACCGGCAGCCCCTATTTTACTACCGATTCGGCCGCAGCCCTGCGCGCCAATGAAATCAACGCCGACGTAATCCTCAAAGGCACCCGCGTGGACGGCATCTACACCGCCGACCCCGAAAAGGATCCTACCGCCCAGAAATTCGATACGCTCACTTTCGCCAAGGTGATCAGCCTGGGCCTCAGCGTAATGGACATGACGGCCTTTACGCTCTGTCAGGAAAACAACCTGCCTATTATCGTCTTCGATATCAACGACGACAGCAATCTGCTCCGCATTGTGAAAGGCGAAGCGGTGGGGACGTTGGTGGAGGGGTGAAACTTGTCTATCTGATAATCGCCACTTCACCGCTCACCTGTTCCCGTTGCCCGTCGAGGCGCTCCAATTCAAGGACGTACACATAAACGCCGGCAGACACGGGTTTGCCGCCTCTGCCTTTGGCGTCCCATACGGCCGTTTCCGGCTGGGGGTTTTGCACGTCTGCCAGCAGGGCGCCCCAGCGGTCGAAGATGCGCAGGCGCAGCAGGCGGCTCACCGAGGCGTCGGCAAAGATGACCAGGGCGTCGTTGATGCCGTCGGCATTGGGGCTCAAGGCATTGGGCACAAATACCCCCGCCTGGCGTTCAACAAACACCCATAAGGCATCCTCTACCCGACAGCCCGCCGTATCGGTCAATATCAGCGAGTATAAGGTGCTGCGCAAGGGTTGCGCTATGGTGTACACACAGGTATCGCAGCGCAATCCTTCCGGCGGCGACCATTGCGCCAGGGCTGTTTGAGCCGCGTTGGTTTGCGGGTTCAGCGTTATGCTGTCGCCCAAATGCATGTGAATATCGGCGCCCAGGTCTAATGCGAGGGCGGTTGGTTGGGCCAGCGTTAGTTGCAGTACTCCCAGGCAGCCGGCGGCGTCTTCGGCCTCCAGCGTATAGGCGCCCGCGGTCAACCCCACAAATATTGGCGAAGACTGCCAACCGCCGCGACCGACGAGCCGGTAGCGGTAAGGCGGCAATCCGCCCAAGGGCTGCTCTGCGCTGATGCTGCCGTCGGCAAAACCGTAGCAAGCGGGCGGCACAGCCACAGCCGACAGCGACAGCGCGTCGTCCGACAGGGTAATGCCTCCCTGGGCCGCGCATCCGCCCGGCCCTATGACGGTGACCCCGTACGAGCCGCCCTCGCTGACTTGCAGGTTGGGCCCGGTAGAACCGTCCGACCACAAATAAGTCTGGTGGATGCCCGGCGACAGTAGTACCGGCTCGCCCCGGCACAGGCTGCCCAGG
>JAEUUQ010000163.1 GCA_016787505.1 Saprospiraceae bacterium
TGTGATTGTGATCATTGACATGCCTTCGTATTATTTTACGAACTGGTATTTTTATTACCCGCACCACCACTATTACTACCCGCAGTTGTCCAGCCATTTCACCCGGCACTACTACGGCCACCGCCACCACGGCGGCAGCATCACGGCCGGCGTAGACAACTGGCGCCACAACAACAGAGAAATCATCACAGACGAATGGCTCGACAAGGCGCGCTTCGACAAGGAGAAATTCAGGGAATACGGCAAATTTGAGAGCTCGCGGGAAAAATACAACCAATCGCATCCCACCAAAGCGATGACTCCCAGCGAGTATCTCGACAAAAACAAGCGGCAATACCCCGTGCTGGCCAAGGAAAGACCCCAGCCGGCCCAACCTGAAAAAGAAATCAGGAAAGACAAAGAAGTAACGCCGCCCGTCCAGAAACCCCGCACAGAGCCGGCGCCGAAAAAAGACCCCGTAGTAATACCACCTAAAACGGAGCCAAAGGAACCCCGCAAGGAGACGCCTATCCCCAAAACCCAACCCGAGAAAAAGGCGCCCGCTGAAATGCCTAAAGTAGACAAGGCCCGCGATTATCACCGCGATAAGTGGGAACAACCCAAGGCTACGCCTAAAAAGGAAACGACCACTCCCAAGACGCAACCAAAGAAGGAAACGGTGAAACGCAAAGATGGAGGGAGGGAGTGAGAGAGTGAGGGAGGGAGAGATCATATGATGTAGTGTGAGCTTATACCGCTCACATAACCCTGCTGATTCAATGGAATTGAAAGCGTCTGAGTCAGCAGGGTTCTATTTTTCCAGCATAAAATGCTAAATTCGCCCCATGGAACTGATGAACTACGAACTACCCGATGAGCTGGCGCCTTATGCCGAGGCGCTGGCCGATACCAGGCGCTCTTTTATTGAAATTATTCCGGTTGGCGAAGCTACCACGCCCTGGGGCAGTCGCTTTGGCGGCCATCCTTATCTGCCTGCCGGTACGCCTTACCCCACTACTCCCGGCGGCCATCCGCTGTTTTTTCTGGCACAAATCAACTTTGAAGAAGTGCCCGCACTGGCGCCATATCCTTCCAAGGGATTGCTGCAGTTCTACATCGGCGACGACGACCTCTACGGTATGGACCCCGAAGAGGGCGGTACGCAGCATACCTTTAAGGTCGTCTATTTTCCCGATGTGATTAAGTCTGAAAGCGGACTTGAATCCGATTTCGACTTCCTGCCTGCTTTCGAAAATACGCCCATCTACCCCGATCAGTACTACGGTATGTCGTTCGAATTAACCGACGAAATAGCGCCGGCTGAAGACGCCGCTTTTGGAAAAGCCATGGGCGAAAACTTTTTCGACCAGTTTGAAGACGAAGAACAAAAGTGGGATATCATACAGTCATACGGCCATGAAGTCTCCGCAGAAGGACATAAAATAGGCGGCTACGCGCATTTTGCCCAGGAAGACCCGCGCGATCCCGATAATCCTATGCTTTTGCTTTTTCAGATGGACTCCGACGTAGAAATAGAGTGCAACTGGGGAGACATGGGCACCGCACACTTCTTTATTGCAGAAGAAGATCTAAAAAAATGCGATTTTTCTAAGGTCGTATACCACTGGGACTGCCATTAACATCGAATGCCGCATTGACTGTTTAGTAGGGTTTAGTGCTTGCAGCAGTTTAGTAGGGTTTAGTTTTTTTACCCTACTCAACCCTACTCAACCCTACTAAACCCTACTAAACCCTACTAAACTGCAACAACCTCGCATCCAAATGCGGCTATTGTGCGTTTATATTATCTAAATAAAGGCAAACCGTATGGCTTTTATCAAACTGATTAAATTGCCCAAACACCGGAAGTACGAGTACCATCCGCGATTTTGGGACCCCGAAAAAGAAGAACGCGAAAGGCGCCTGCGCATGCTTGAAAAAGGCAATGTCAATCCGGAAGACGTCAAATCGCGTATTGCCGAAGGCTTTCGCAGGGGCTATATTGCCGACAAAAGCCCTTTGTCCATACAAACCAGGCGGTCTAACAGGCTTTTGCTGGGCATATTTATTGTGCTGCTACTGGCCTGTTACAAGATACTGACCATGGCCATGCCGGGTTTGGAGCAGTGGTTGAAAAATTAAAGGAGGATACAAATGGCTGATGTCATTCAGCTTTTACCCGATGCCATAGCCAACCAGATTGCCGCGGGAGAGGTGATTCAACGACCCGCTTCAGTGGTCAAAGAGTTGATGGAAAACGCCATCGACGCCGGCAGCAACCAGATCAAATTGATCGTCAAAGATGCCGGCAGAACGCTGATACAGGTAATCGACAATGGCTGCGGCATGTCGGAAACCGACGCCCGCCTGTCCTTTGAACGGCACGCGACGTCGAAAATAAAAAACGCGCAAGATCTCTTTGCTATTCGCACGATGGGTTTCAGGGGCGAAGCACTGGCCTCTATTGCCGCCGTGGCACAAGTAGAAATGCGCACCCGGCGCGCTGCCGACGAACTCGGCGTTCGCCTGGTGGTGGAAGCTACGGATGTAAAAACCCAGGAGGCCTGCCAGTGCGCGCCAGGTACTAATATTGCCGTTAAAAACCTGTTTTATAACGTACCTGCCCGCCGCAATTTTCTCAAGGCTCCTACGGCAGAAATGCGGCATATCATCGATGAGTTTCAGCGCATTGCCATTGCGCACGAAGACCTGTTTTTTTCGCTCCACCACAATAACGAAGAGATTCTGCACTTGCCGCCGGGCAACTTGCGCCAGCGCCTGGTGGGCATTTTCGGACAGGTATACAACAAAAGGCTGGTGCCGGTGAGCGAAGATACCGACGTGATCAATATATCGGGTTATATCGGCAAACCCGAATTTGCCCGCAAGACCAGGGGCGAACAGCTGTTTTTTGTTAATAACCGCTTTATTCGCAGCGGCTATCTCAACCACGCCGTGGTGAGTGCCTACGATGACCTGCTACCCAAAGAGGCTTTTCCTTTTTATGCTATTTTTATTGAAATTGACCCCGCTCGCATCGATATCAACGTACACCCCACCAAGCAGGAAATTAAGTTTGAAGATGAACATCTGATCTACAACTACTTGCGGGTGGCCGTGCGCCACGCCCTTGGACAATACAGCGTGATGCCCACGCTCGATTTTGAACAAGACCCCACTTTTACGGCGCGCCCGATACCCACGCAATCTACCGATTCAAACGTACCCCCCACTATAGAAAGCTCTTCCATCAACTGGCGACAGGGTAGGGGCACGGGCAAGCCTTCGAGTCAGGCTAAACAACAATGGGAGCAACTATACGAAGGCCTGCAAGACACCCCCGGCGACGACAATGCCCCCGGCGGACTCACGATAGAAAGCGAATGGCCGGCTGATAACCCCTCCGATGCGCTGCTCAATACCCCGACAGCCCAAAAAGAACCCTACCAGATTCACGGCGCCTATATCGTCAGCCAGATCAAATCGGGTTTTGTGCTTATCGACCAGCAGGCAGCCCACGAACGCATTTTGTACGAGCAATTCCTGAAGGCACTGTCGCAACGCAGCGTGGTATCGCAACAGCAATTGTTTCCCAAACCCCTGATGCTACCCCCTGCCGACGCCAACCTCCTGCGCGACATATTGCCCGACCTCAATGCATTGGGCTTCAATATCCAGGTTCACGGCCCCAATTCCTTTGTCATCAGCGGATTGCCCGCCGAGATGGCCGGCAAAAAAGACGAATCGCTGGTAGTGGAAATGCTCATCGAGCAATACAAAGCCAATGTAGGCCTCAAGCTGGATGTGCACGAAAATATCGCCCGCGCAATGGCTAAAAGCGCCGCCCTGCGCCGGGGACAAATACTGGAAGTTCGCGAAATGCAATCGCTTATCGACCACTTGTTTGCCTGCGAATTGCCCTATAAAAGCCCCTCCGGCCGCCTCTGCTTTGTCACCTACGACCTCGATGAACTGAGCAGACGATTTGATGGGTAATTACTAATTCGTAATTCCCATGATTTTTCGCGTCTAAACAAAGAAAAATGCTGAGAATAACCGACGTCGTCAAACACTTATTAATCATCAACATATTGGTATTTATCATCAGTAAAATGTTGAATGCCGATATGTTGGCGTTGCGTTATCCTGCGGCGCCCGATTTTCAGCCATTACAACTGGCCACCTACTTCTTCATGCATGCCAGCTTGGGGCATATCTTTTTCAACATGTTCGCCCTGGTGATGTTTGGCAGCGCCCTGGAAACCCTTATGGGCCCCAAACGATTTCTGTTTTTTTATTTTTTCTGCGCTATCGGCGCCGCCATCGTGCATTGGCTTTACAACTATTACGATTTCAGCCATATGCAGCAGATCATCGATACTTTCAAGGCCAATCCGGGATACGAGACCTATTGGGCTTTCTTTGGTGACATACCCAGGGGGAGCTTGACCGAAGAAGGCAAAAAAATGATTGACGAAGTAGGCACCCTCATCGCAAAACCCAACGCCGACCTCGTGGCCGGCGCTACCCAGATGATGGAGTCCTATATGAAAGCCAAAATGAGCGTACCCACCGTAGGCGCCTCGGGAGCTATCTACGGGCTGCTTTTGGCCTTCGGCATGTACTTTCCCCGCGCCGAACTCATGCTCATCTTTTTGCCTATCCCCGTGCAGGCCCGGTATTTCATCCCGGTGCTGATGCTCATCGAACTTTTCCTGGGCGTCAACCAGTTCTCATGGGATAATATCGCGCACTTTGCACATTTGGGGGGCGCTATTTCGGGATTCTTACTAATTTTGTACTGGAGGAAATTCGGCTCACCAATGAGCTAAGAGCTTAAACAAGCTCTACAATTTGCATCACGCATAGATCTCGTCAACGAATGCTGCGTTCTATTTGGGAAGATATCAAACGGGAGTATACTTACGGCAAT
The DNA here is from genome assembly GCA_016787505.1 of Saprospiraceae bacterium. GTDB lineage: Bacteria > Bacteroidota > Bacteroidia > Chitinophagales > Saprospiraceae > JABWBR01. The sequence goes on from JAEUUQ010000163.1 coordinate 4,913, forward strand.
ATGGTGACCCGCATAGTGCTGGTCAATGTAGCCGTATTTGTAACTATCAGCCTGATATGGGTGATTCTGCGGCTGAGTAACAGTTG
>JAEUUQ010000553.1 GCA_016787505.1 Saprospiraceae bacterium
CCATGGTAAACACCTTCCTGCATACCGATTTTGAAGGCGGCCGCCACGACCGGCGCGTAGCCAAAATAGCTTGTAATTAATTCAAACCACCCGACATGAAAAAACAACTGCTACTTCTTCTGGCATTGCCGGCCATTACTACATGGTGCCCGGCCCAGGCCGACCTCAAAGTATTGCAACAAAGACAATCTACCGAGGTGGTCCAGGCACTGGCGGCGACCATCGATGCCCAGGACCTCCAGCGCCACCTCACCATCCTCGCCGGCGACGCCTTCGAAGGCCGCGAAACCGGCACTGAGGGTCAGCGCAAAGCCGCCCAGTACATCGCCTCGGTTTTTGAAAGCTACGGATTGCCCAAGATTGGCGATGATAATTCCTATTTCCAAAAAATATCCTTCATCTCCGAAAACTGGGACCGCATCAACCTCGCAGTGAACGACGAAAAACCCCGCCACCTGTGGGATTTTTATGCCATGCCCAACTTAAACGGCGACCTGGATGCCTACAAGACCGATGAAGTCGTTTTTCTGGGCTACGGGATTGAAGACAAGCATTACAGCGACTACGAGGGCGCCGATGTAAAGGGCAAAGTCATCCTGGTATACGGCGGCGAACCCTTTGGGGCCGATAGCCTTTCGATGGCCACAGGCGGCCGCGGCGTGTCCAAATGGAGCACCGATGTACGCCATAAATTGCAGCTTGCCAAAGCCAAAGGCGCCAAAGCCGTTTTGATTATCGACACCGACTTCAAAGCCAACCTGGCCCAGGCGCGCAAATCCATTACAAGTACCAGCCTCCAGATCGGACAAAGTGAAAATGCGGGCGACAAATACGCCAACAACCTCTTTATCACCTCCGACCTGGCCCGGCAAATCGTCGGCGACCGGTTTAAGGAAGTCGTAAAAGCCCGCAAGCGCATACAGAAAAAAGGAAAATCCAAATCCATCTCGCTGCCCTGTAGCCTCGAAATCACCCAGCGCAAGCGCGTGCGCACCCTCGAAGGAGAAAACGTGCTGGGTTACGTAGAAGGAACCGACCTCAAAAACGAAGTCGTCATCGTATCGGCGCACTACGACCACCTGGGCAAGCGCGGCGAAGACGTATACAACGGCGCCGACGACAACGGCTCGGGCACCTCCACCGTACTCGACATCGCCCAGGCTTTTGTCGCCGCGAAAAACGAGGGCGTCGGGCCCCGCCGAAGCGTACTCTTCCTGTTGGTATCGGGCGAAGAAAAGGGACTGCTGGGTTCGCAATACTACGTAAACAACCCCGTCTTTCCCCTTGAAAACACGGTAGTAAACGTCAACGTAGACATGGTAGGCCGTACCGACGAAAAACACAAAGACGACCCCAACTACATCTACGTCATCGGCGCCGACCGCCTCAGCACCGAGTTGCACAAGATCAACGAGGCCGCCAACGAAAAATACACCAAGCTTGCTTTGGATTATACCTATAACGCCGAAAGCGACCCCAACCGCTTTTACTACAGATCAGACCACTATAACTTCGCCGAAAGGGGTATTCCCGCCGTGTTTTACTTCAGTGGCGTGCACGAAGATTACCACCGCACCACCGACGACGTCGACAAGATTATGTTTGACAAAATGACTACCATCGCCCGCCTGATATTTCACACAAGTTGGGAGCTTGCCAATCGCGATAAGCGCATCGAGGTAGATGTGAAACCGTAGGGGAGGACTTTGCGACTGTACGACTGTATGACTGTACGACGACTATCCTAGCGGGTTCGCATAGTCGTATAGTCGCACAGTCGTATCGTCAAAAAAAGAAGTGAGCGTCGACACAGTTCTACCCCCCAGAGGAACCGGTCTGCTCACTTCTTAAGACCACCGAAGCAGTCTTCATTTTGGCCGTTCCGACTCATCCCTGCAGCTACCCCCCGATAATCTGCAAAGCGCGCCGAGAACGGCCATATCTTGAGCGTCTTGAGCCCATTGCAATAGACATAGCAATGGCTAAGCGCATGAAAAATCGTTGTGTTGGTATGTGATATTGGAAAGCGGGGAGAGAATCCCCAAAGGATAGCCGATAATTCTTTCTCTCAAAACGTGACTCAAAAGTAAAACTAATTCTTCGAATTGTCAATAGTTGGGGTCATATAATGTAAATTTTTTATTCAAGATTCGATTATCAATCACCTCATCAGCTTCCCGATTTCTTTCCAGGTCACCAGTTGGATGCCCGGCTGGAGGTCGCGCAGGCTGCTCACCTCATTGCCGGACGCCACGGAGCCCCCCATTTGAAATGCTTCCACATTGGCCGCCCCTTTCTCCATGCCTTTAAAACTCGCCTGGTTTTCGGCGTGGGCTACGGCGAGGTCGTCGGCGTGGATGATAAGCAATTTGGAGTCGGCAGGATAGCCCAGCCGCTCGGCAAGGGTGGATTGTGCCTGTGCGGGTGTTACGCAGGCGATGAAAAGGGCCGCCATGGCGCAAAATGCAATATTTTCCATACAGGCAGGGCTTTTTCTGGTGTTCATGCCTTCGGATTTTTTGTAAAGTTAGCAATATTCGTTATCCTGTTTTTGAGGGTAAACATGTAGCTCAGGATGGGCAAGGAGAAATCAATTCGCATTGATTATAACTATTTTTCACAAAATAAAGTGTTTTTTAATCATTTTTCTGATAAAATAACTAAAATTCACATAACTTTGAGAAATTATTTTTCATAAACAATGCTTGAAAAAAATCATTTTTCACGAGAAGTAACTATTTTTCACGGAAAACAACTGCCGGAGATTGGGAAAATCGTAGGGTATGCAGCCATCATTGATACCTTGCAGATACCTGTTACCATACCCCATAGCATTTCACTTATCAGTACAAAAAACAGAAAATACCAGAACGAAGATTGCAAGGTATTTACACCCAGGCACGCACCTGAAGACAGCCTGTACAAGCACCTTGTTTTCGCTCTAAAATATGAAGGCATCAATTTGTTGTTTTTCAAAAAGCTGTTTGAAAAACTCGGGCAGGAGGAAGTGGCGGCAATGGTAAGCGAGGAGCCGACTGGCCAATACGCGCGCAAAATATGGTTTTTGTACGAGTGGCTAATGCAAAAGCAATTGCCTGTACCTGATTTGGAAATGGGTAATTACGTGCCATTGGTAGATGAAAAACTTCAGTTTTGCCTGGCGAAAGGAATAAAATTATCGCGCCATCGCATCATCAACAATTTACCCGGCACGGTTAATTTTTGTCCGCTCATCAACAAAACGCCCAAACTGGAATCCTATATCGGACAAAACTCAGCGGCACAAAAAAAACAAAATCTTACTGGTATCAGAAGAGATATTTTGCAACGCGCAACGGCATTTCTGTTATTAAAAGATTCGAAAGCGTCGTTCAGCATAGAGGGCGAAAGCCCCAAAAGCAAGCGCGCTGCTCGTTGGGGCCAAGCCATTGGGCAGGCGGGGCTGCTGGATTTAAGCCATGAAGAGCTGGTGCGCTTACAACAAATCGTTATTGAAAACCCCCGGTTTATTGAACCCGGCTACCGCAAAAAAGGCGGCTTTGTAGGCGAACACGACCGGAGCACAGGCGCCCCCCTGCCCGACCATATCTCTGCCAAGCACCAGGATATCGAGTTGCTGATGAACGGCCTGCTAGCAACCGAAAAATTACTTTTAGAAAGCGATATGGATGCTATTTTGTGTTCGGCCGTAATTGCTTTTGGTTTTGTGTTTATCCATCCTTTTGAAGATGGCAATGGGCGCATTCATCGCTACCTGATACATCATGTTTTAGCAAAAAAAAGATTTTCCGATCAAGGCATCATCTTTCCCATATCAGCAGCCATTCTGGAAAAAATTGACGATTACCGCAAGGTATTGGAAAGTTATTCGTTACCCCTGCTCAACTTAATTGAATGGAAAGAAACCAAAGCACACAACGTGGAAGTGATAAACGACACTATAGACTATTACAGATACTTTGATGCTACCAGACAAGCAGAGTTTTTGTACGATTGTGTAAACGAAACCATTCAACACATCATCCCTAATGAAGTAGCTTATTTGTCGCGTTATGATGAGTTTAAAAAAATAATGGAAAATGATTATGAAATGCCCGATAACATGATAGCGATACTAGTACGTTTTTTGGAACAAAACAACGGTAAGTTATCGAAACGAGTCAGGGAAAAAGAATTGGAAAAACTCACAGATAGTGAAGTAACCAGGATAGAAAGTCAGTACGCTGTAATATTTGGATAGAGACAATCGATGAGCATGAACAGAAAAAAATTCCTTCAATCACTGGCAGTATTGCCATTAGCAGGCGTCGCAATGAAACTCAGCGATTTAAGCAAAGTAACTGATTCCCTGAGCAGCACGGAGCAAATGCCCGTGCTGTTCCTTGGGCACGGTAGCCCGATGAACGCTATCGAGGAAAATGAATTTGTGGAAGGGTTCCGCAAAATCGGCCAGGAAATCCCCCGCCCCAACGCGATTATTTGCGTATCGGCGCACTGGGAAACCAGGGGCACTTTTGTAACGGCCATGGAAAAACCACGCACCATCCACGACTTCGGAGGTTTTCCCAAAGCCCTGTTCGACGTGCAATACCCCGCCCCGGGTAGCCCGCAAACTGCGTTGGATACCCAAAGTCTGGTGACAAAAACTAACGTGGGCCTCGACGAAAAATGGGGCCTCGACCACGGCGCCTGGTCGGTGATCAAACACCTTTACCCCGACGCCGACGTGCCGGTGATCCAAATGAGCCTCGACTACACCCAGTCGCCCCAATGGCACTACGAACTGGCACAAGAACTGGCCGCCCTACGCAAAAAAGGCGTTCTGATCGTCGGTAGCGGGAATATGGTGCACAACCTCCGCATGGTAGCCTGGGACAAGCTCAACGTGTCCGATTATGGCTACGACTGGGCCCTGGAAGCCCGTGAAAAAATGAATGCGTTTATTTTATCGGGCGACCACCAGCCGCTGGTCAACTTCCAGTCGCAGGGCCGGGCCTTTAACCTGGCCATACCCACGCCGGAGCACTACCTACCTCTACTCTATGCGCTGGCGCTTCGCGAAAAAGACGAAAACGTCGCCTTGTTCAACGACAAAGCCGTGGCCGGCGCGCTGACAATGACATCGGTGAAGATCGGTTGAAAATACCCTTATGCCTAAAACCATCATGGCAGATGTACGTAGAAGAACAAACTTTTGAAAAAGTCAATTTTCAGGAAGAACCTTTGAAAAAAGGAGAATATGAAAATTGCATTTTTAAACAATGCGATTTATCGAATGCAGATCTTGCTGATATCAAATTTACATCATGCGAGTTTGTGGATTGCAATTTGAGTTTAGCCAAACTAGCAAACACTGCTTTTCGGGACGCCGTATTTAAGGGCTGTAAAATGCTGGGATTGCACTTCGATGATTGCAATCAATTCGGACTTTCATTTTCATTTGACAATTGCCAGCTCAACCACGCTTTGTTTTATAAAATGATAATAAAAAAAACGATTTTTAAAAATTCGCAGCTACACGAAGTCGATTTCGCAGAATGCGACCTGACAGGCGCCGTTTTTGGTAATTGCGACCTGGCCAAAGCCGTTTTTGATCATACAATTCTGGAGAAAGCCGATTTTCGGACGGCTTATAATTATATCATTGACCCCGAAATGAACAGGATAAAGAAAGCCAGGTTTTCAATACTTGGCGTTTCCGGTCTTTTAGCAAAATATGGTATCGACATTGAAAACAACTTTCAGCAATGATACTATACCGCACACCTACAAGTTATAGTCATAACTTTTCCGGCTTTGCGGTAGGGCGCAAACCAAATTGTCGCACAAAACCTCCACAAGAATCACCACGCCCACACGTTTGCGTTCCGGAGGAACGATATTATGGATATTTAGATACCGTCCCTCCGGGACGCTTGTGCGCAGTACGATACTGCGTCAAATCGGCAGGATGCAAAGTTATGGGAGCCAATAAGCATTAGACTTTCATGATATTGATGTTTCTCAGATCCGACAAATTGGTTTGCGCCCTGGTTATACCGCACACCGTCAAGTTATCCCGACCTGTCGGTACGGGACAAGTTGAGCATAACTTTTCCGGCTTTGCGCCCCGCTTTGGGCGGGGTCGCCCCCGAGCTTAGGTCATGCCCAAAACTTGGCGGTGCGAGCTATAAGTTACGTCTTATTAAGGTAAGACTTGTATCTTGCGCGTGTTCCTAAATTACATACCGCTGAGTAACTCAACACAACCTGACATACAATGAAAATTCTCTTTTTAAACAAGGGGGTGCTACTCCTGGGAATGCTGGCCTTCATCGGCTGCGAAAATCGCAACGCCGCTACTACCGCTACAGAACCCGCCAAGGATGAGTTTATTGTGGTCACCCAGCAGGGCAGTATCACGCTCAACGGCTCGAAAGTAGAGAGCTTTGAACAACTGGCTGCGGAGCTCGCGACTTACCTCGCCAAACAAGACTCCCTGCCTGCCGACATCCCGGTGAAATACGAAGGCGAAGTGCTTATGGGCACCAGGAGCGAGATACAGAGCATCATTGCAGAGGCATTGCAAAAGGAACGGGGTGCCCGCTACAAACCTGCCATCGATGCCTTACGCCCAACTGTGGAGCAGGAACTTACAATACCCGTCGCCCTGCGCATAGAATTATATACGACCGAGGGTAGTGTTGTTTTCCTGGCCGGCACGGTAACAAGCCCCAACGGCTCCCCGCTCGATTTTTCAAAAACACCATTCGCCACAGAATGGGAAGGCGGCTCCTACTCCGACAGCGTTTTCGCCCTGCTAAAGCACGACGGCGATAACTGGAAAGTAATCACCTCCTCTGTTGGCGCAACTGACGTGCCCTATATATGCTGGTGGAAGGAATTTAATTTGCCTATTACACTATTCCCCGAAGGTATGGCGGCGCCGGATTGCGAATAATGAGTTCGTCTGCCAAATTGTCGGATTTCACTCACTTGGCATGCCATTTGAGACAGCTTTAGCAAAAAAATATAGCGCTATGCAAAAAGGTACGATATCGGTACAGACCGAAAACATTTTTCCCATCATTAAAAAATTCTTGTACTCCGACCACGAGATTTTCCTGCGCGAATTGATATCCAACGCCGTTGACGCCACTACCAAGCTGAAAACCCTGGCTTCACGCGGCGAGATCAAAGGCGAACTGGGCGATCTCACCATCGACGTCATTATTGACAAAGAACAAAAAACGCTCACCATTCGCGACCGCGGTATCGGGATGACGGAAGAAGAGGTGAACAAATACCTCAACCAGGTGGCGTTCTCGAGCGCTCAGGAGTTTTTGGAAAAATTCAAAAACGAAGCCAGTATTATCGGCAACTTCGGCCTGGGTTTTTACTCGGCGTTTATGGTGGCCGACAAAGTGGAGGCCGTCACCAGGTCGTATCAGGAAAATGCCGCCGGCGTCACCTGGTCATGCCTCGGCGACCCCGAATACACGCTGACCCCCAATGACAAAGCCGAGCGCGGCACCGATGTGGTGCTCTATATCAATGAGGAAAACGTGGAATTCCTCGAAGAAGCGCGCATCGAAAACCTGCTCAAAAAATACTGCCGCTTCCTGCCGGTGGCCATCCGCTTCGGCAAACGCACAGAAACGAGCTACGAAGGCGAGGGTGAGGACCAAAAGCGGGTAGAAACCGAGGTGGATAACATCATCAACAACACCTCGCCGATTTGGAAAAAACAACCCTCCGAACTCAATGACGAGGACTACCGCGCATTTTACGAAGAGCTGCACCCCTACAGCCAGGCGCCGATGTTCTGGATACATCTCAATATCGATTATCCGTTTAACCTGACGGGTATTTTGTATTTCCCCAAGTTGGGCAATGCATTTGAGGTGCAGCGCAACAAAATCCAACTGTATAGCAACCAGGTATACGTCACCGACGACGTAAAAGAGATCGTGCCCGAGTTTCTCACGCTGCTGCACGGCGTCATCGACTCGCCCGACATCCCGCTCAACGTTTCGCGCAGCTACCTGCAGAGCGACCAGAACGTGAAGAAAATCACGAGTTATATTACGCGCAAGGTGGCCGACAAACTCAGCGAGTTGTTCAAAAAAGACCGCGCCGATTTTGAATCCAAGTGGGCCGACCTCGGCGTATTTATCAAATACGGCATGTTGTCTGACGAAAAATTCCAGGAGCGCGCCACCGAATTTGCCCTGCTGAAAAACGTCGACAACCAGTGTTTTACGATTGAAGAATACAAGGAGAAGGTAAAAGCCCTCCAAACCGACAAAAGCAACCGGCTGGTACTTATTTATACGAATAATGCGGTGGACAACGACGCGCTAATCCAGGCCTGCCGCAATCGCGGCTACGATGTGCTCGTATTCGACCACGTGATCGACAGCCATTTCCTGCAGCACCTGGAATACAAGGTAGGCGGCGTCACCTTCACCCGCGTCGACGCCGATACGGTGGACAACCTGGTGCCTAAAGACGAGAAACAGGAGTCGGTGCTCAGTGAAACCGAACAATCGCAGGTCAAGGCGCTTTTTGAGCCGCTGGTGGCAGGCGCCGGCAGCATGAACAACGTAACCCTGCAGCCCTTGTCGCCCGAAGATCCGCCCGTGCAGATCACGCGCCCAGAGTTTATGCGACGCATGAAAGAAATGCAGGCGCTCCAGGGCATGGCTTTTGACGGTTTTCCCGATTCCTATAATGTGGTGGTGAATACCAACCACCCGCTCATAGCCACTAAATTGCTACACGAAGGCGAAGAAGACCAGCGCAGGCAGATGGCAGAATACCTATACCAATTGGCCTTGCTGAGCCAGCAAATGCTCAAAGGCGCCGATCTGACGGCGTTTATCAATAAGAGTCTGCGGTTTATGGATTAATCCAGTTTCTCCAAATCGCGGAGCAAATCCTCCGCTTTTTGCCGGTAGGCGCCTTGCGTCTCCAGCAAAGGGCGGAGGATTTTTTTTGCCATCTGGGTATCGCCGTTTCGGAGAAACGCCAATGCCAGATACCAGTTTGCCTCTGCATTCCGTTCGGGAAGAAGTTCTGCTGCCGCCGACAGGCTGTGGACGGCCTCGGGGAGTTGTTGCAGCGCCAGTTGGGTGATGCCTAAGTACAGCAACGCCTCGCCGTCCTGGTCGTGCTGCTCCAGGTAGCGCGTAAAATGGGGCAAGGCGGCTGCGTAGCGCCCTTCGTCGTAGTAATCCAGGGCGATGCCCCGTTCTGCCCTTGCCGACTCTGCCTCGGCATTTCGGCCTTTTACGAGAAAGGTATTGGCTGCGGGGGCAAAAAAGCGGTTGTACAGGATTTCCGTTTGCTGTGCGCGTTGGGATTGGGCATACCACAGTGCAGTAGCTATGCCGCCGATTACACATAGCAATAGCAAGGGCCTTCGCCATCGGGGTGATTTCCGTGGCGTTGGACCGACATTGATGTTTGGCGCCTCTTCTCTTGTAAGGGCATACCCTTCCACAGCAGCCCTGCAAAGTGCGCAATCCAGTAAATGGTTTTCCACCTCGAACCGTTTTTCGGGTGATAAGCGGCCATTTACGTAATTGCTAATACTTTGCTTCGAGAGGCAGGAGGAGTGGCTGAAAATGGCTTTCATGTACTCGTTTTGCCTTCCCGCGCCATTGCGGGCGCCAGCAATTGCCTCAACCGGCGCTTGCCATTTTGCAGGAAGCTTTTAACCTGATTTTCAGTAAAAGAGGTAATGTCAGCGATTTCCCTGTAGCTTTTCTTTTGGAAAAAGAACAACTCCAGGCAAATGCGCTGGCCCTCGTCCAATTGCAGCATAGCTGCTTGCACGAGATCCTCTGTTTCGCGATCAGTAGCGGACACCATTTGTGCGCCTGTGTCGGGATTTTCTGCCGGTTCTTCCTGCCATTGTTGCAACGACGCTTCAAAGCGCAGCGTTTGCTTATCGCTGCTGCGCCTTTTAGAAATACACTCATTTCGCGTTAGCGTGTAAAGCCAATTGCCGAAAGAATGAACCTCCTGCTGTTGCTGAAGTTGTTGGAAGATTTTGGTGAAAACCTGCATCACGACATCGCGGCACTCCTCGCGGTCTTCCAGGAAATTCCGCGTGGTGTAATAGACCAAATGAAGATACCGCGAAAACAGCGCATTGAAATACTGCTGATCGCCCGTGTGTTGGAATGCACGAATAAGCTGTTCCGCGCTCCACTCCTTCAATTTGTGTTGATACGACTTCCTGACAAACATCACTTCTAAAGGTAGGCAACTTTTTGAAAA
>JAEUUQ010000560.1 GCA_016787505.1 Saprospiraceae bacterium
GCCCGTTGGGCGCTGGCGTAGGTTTTTGCTATTGTGGCGTGTACTGCGCGGGTGTTAGTGCAATGAGCAGCGCAACAAGGGGAGTGAAACGAACCCCTCTCTGCCACTCCTATCCCCCGCTTGCGGGGGTGTCGCGCGAAGCGTGACGGGGGTGGGGCCAACCCCGCGCACGCCGAAGGCGGGCCTCCCGTGCCTCCCGTGCCGCAATCGCCGCCTTGCCCCCTGCTGCCCGAGGAGGGCAAGGCCTGGTTGTCTGAATCACGGATTACGCGGATTTATGGGATTCCACGGAATTTTTTTTGTCATCAGGTTTGAGATGTCACCTTTTCTCATGCTTCGAAAAGATTACCTCTCTTGTCACCTAGTCACCACCGGAGGCGTTACCTCCCAAGGCGCTCCACGGCCGTCACCTTCTTGCTACTTCCAAAACCACTTACTATATTTGCCAACAAGCACGTTTTAGTTACAAGTTACCTCATGTTATGCCGCACCCACCCCTAAAGACATTCATCATCTACGCCCGCGCCGACGCCGAATACAAAAATGCGCTCCGTCACCACCTTACACCTCTGGAGGATGAAGGTTTATTGGTCGTTTGGGACGATGCACACTTGCTGCCCGGCGAAGAATGGGGAAAAAGTATTGAGGATCGATTAGATGAAAGCGATTTGGTGCTGATGTTGGTCAGCGCAGATTCGTTGAAATCCCCGGTTATTAAAAAAACAGAGCTCAAAAAGACGCTCGAACGCAAAAAGCAGGGAGTCACACAGTTCATACCTGTTTTGGTGCGGGATTGCCTTTGGGAAGCGGTACCTGCTATCAGTGGAGTACAAATGCTACCTCTGGACGGGCAGCGCACATTACAGCCCGTGGCTGCCTGGCTCAGCCCCGATGCCGCCTGGGCTTCCGCACTGCGCGAATTGCTCAAGTTGATACCGGATATCCAACAAAAAATCGCAGCGGACAGGGCAGTGCAGGAGGCCGCCCAGCGCAAAGAACAAGAGGCCATACAAGAAAAGGCCGCAGCAGAAAAAGCGGAAAAACTCCGCAACAAGAGCGACGAAGCCGCCTGGAAAAAAGTACTATCAGAAGTAACCGCTGCGACTAAGCTGGAAACAAAAATCGAAATCTATAACGCGTACCTCGAAGACGAAGAAACCCACCTCAACCACCGCGAGGAGGCAGAAACAGCTATCGAGGAGATGGACGGAGAAATGCGCATAGCCCGCATATTGGCAGAGAAGGAAGCCATAAAACGCCTGGAAGCCGAAGCTAAGAAAAAGGCAGAAGAAGAAGCCGCCAACGACCAGATGGTACTGATAAAAGGCGGCACATTCGAGATGGGCGATGTAATGGGCGACAAGGAATATGACGATGAAACCTTGCATCAGGTGACCCTGAGCGATTTTTATCTCGGCGCTTACGAGGTCACCTTCGAAGAATACGACCGCTACTGCGAAGCCACCGGTAAAGAAAAACCGGGCGATAGCGGCTGGGGCCGGGGCAAACTCCCGGTGATTAATGTGAACTGGTACGATGCGGTGGAATATTGCAACTGGTTGAGCACTCAACGTGGACTGAAGGCGGTATACACAATCGACAAAAACACACAGGACCCCAATAATTTGCAAAAAGATGATAAATTAAAATGGTCAATCAGTGCCGACTGGAGCGCCAACGGCTATCGCCTGCCCACAGAGGCGGAGTGGGAATATGCTGCGCGTGCCATGAACGGCAAAGGCGGAGGCAAGGTGCGCTTCGGCAACGGCAAGGATATCGCCGATCCAAAGGAGATTAATTTTGACGGTACTGCAAGCTACAAAAAGCCCTACTCGGTAGCGGGCGAGTATCGCCAAAAAACTACCCCCGTAGGCAACTTCTCACCCAACAGCCTGGGTCTGCACGATATGAGCGGCAATGTATGGGAGTGGTGCTGGGACTGGTACGGGGCTTATCCAACGGCTGCCCAGACTAATCCCAAAGGCGCAAATTCGGGCGAGGTCCGGGTTTTGCGTGGCGGCTCGTGGGGCAGCGACCCGCTGCACGCGCGGGCTGCCTACCGCGGCTGGGGCGGCCCCTCGCGCCGCTTCAGCGTTAGGGGCTTTCGTCTGGCCAGGATGTAGATTTTTTGGTTTTTTACCTTTTTACTTTGTGGAGGACATACAAAGTGTCTGTCAAAAAAAACGCAAGTGTGGTGTGGGCAGGCCGCGGCAATACCCCAAGCGGCGGCGAAGCGAGCCGCGGGGGGTATTGCCGCTCGGGTTGGCTGGGGGGCGATTGGGCGACTTTGGGACTGTGCGACTGTGCGAAGAGGGATCAAAGTAGTGCCTTTCAGGGGTCGGGGGCGCGGGAGGGCGACTGTGCCTGTGCGACCCAAAGCCGGTTGCCAGGCATGTTCGTTTCGACTCCGCTCAACGAACGACCCGGCCTGCTATGCCGGTCATTGAGCGGAGCCGAAATGACCGACCACCAGGCATGTTCGTTTCGACTCCGCTCAACGAACAGCCACCGATAACAGGATAGCTCAGGAGGTGATTTTGAGATCACCACCTGAATTGTCTCCGCTGTGTTTCCCTTCCGTGGAATCCGGCTAATCCTTGGAATCCGTGATTCTAACACCGTAGTCTGAATCACGGATTCCACGGATTTTTTGGATTTCGCGGATATTCAAAATCCAACATCCAACATCAACAATCAAAAATCCTTTCCCATCCTTCCGTATCCCCCATATCCTAGTTCAAAAATCCCGTGCCGGAAAGGGCAGTGTACTCACCGGAGGCTTGGGATGCCGCGCCTGAAGCGCGGCGCGGGGTTGGCCCCACCCCCGTCACGCTTCGCGCGACACCCCCGCGAGCGGGGGATAGGAGGCGCCCGTTGGGCGCTTACGTAGGTTTTTGCTATTGTGGCGTGTACTGCGCGGGCGTTAGTGCAATGAGCAGCGCAACAAGGGGAGTGAAACGAACCCCTCTCTGCCACTCCTATCCCCCGCTTGCGGGGGTGTCGCGCGAAGCGTGACGGGGGTGTGGCCTCCCCCGCGCACGCCGAAGGCGGGCCTCCCAAGCCTCCCGTGCCGCAATCGCCGCCTTGCCCCCTGCTGCCCGAGGAGGGCAAGGCATGGTTGTCTGAATCACGGATTCCGCGGATTTATGGGATTCCACGGAATTTTTCTGGGACAAGTTGGATTGTTGTCGGTTGTGGGTTATCGGTTGTGAGTTATTTTAATAATAAATCAAAAATCCTTTCCCATCCTTCCAAAATCCCCCAAATCCTGGTTAAAAAATCCCCGGCTGGGAGTCGCCTTGCACTCACCCCGATTATTTCCCGGACTGCAAAAAATACTGAAACCCCACCTGCAAATCCAGGTAATCGTTATTATTCACATTTTCGTCTTCTAACCTGAATTTGGAATAATAAAACAAACCCTCTATCGCAATATTGTGTCGCACAAACCAGGCCAGGCCGGCGCCGGCTTTCAGGTTGATATTCAGCTTGTTGGGTTTTTCAGCCTGTAACTGGAAGCGAAAACCGCCGCCGGCTTCTACGAGGGGGTGCAGCCTGCCGTTGCCAAAATAATAGCGCACAAATGGCTCGGGTTCTATTATTTGGTTGTTTTCGGCAATGGCGAGGGTGAGGGCGCCGCCTACGGCCAATTTATCTATTACAAAATACGCCACACTAGGGGTTATCGAAAAATACCAGTCGTCATACACCCCTATATTTAACCAGCCGCCGTCGCCGCTAAGGCCGATCTGCATGGCGCCTCTCTCCAAAAGCGGCGCTATCTGTTTGTCTTCTTCGCTGCGGCGCTCTAGGTAGGCTTGTATGCCCAATTCAAGCTGCACATCCTGATTAGGCTTAAACTCGCCGTATTCGCCGGCATAACCCAACGTGCCTTCCAGCGCCAAACCCGGCGCCAGGAAAAAAGCTACGCCCCCACCCATATCGGCAGAATAACTATCTCCTCTCGCTTTTTGGCTTTGATAGCGGAAAAAACCATGTTGCCAGCCCGGACTTGCATAGGCAAAAGGCCTCCAGTGATGTTCTTTGGAGCCAAAATAATACCGGGCATAAGGCCGCAAGTCAACATAGCTATTGTAAATCAAGTCATTAGTATAGCTGTAATACGCAAAAACTTCCAGCCCCAATACCAGGCGATCGGATAAAAAATACCCGCCCCTGATATAAGGCGAGGCGAAAAAATTGCGATCGGTACCGTCGAGGTTGTGGCTGATCAACCCACTGCCATCAATGAGCCAGGCGCCCCGGCCGGGACTGTTTTGCGAAAAGCTGGAAAAAGAAAAAATAAGAGATGCACCAATCAGTGCAAAAGTGCGAAGTGTTTTCATGGGCTTATGATTTTTAGCCCAATTTAGGGAATATTCAGCAATTTATGCGTCTGCAGACTCAATCGCCACTGCGGGTGTTGCAGGCAATAGTCGAGCGCGAGTTGGGTGTTGCTTTCGCGAAAAGGCCCGTCCATGGGCTGAAGGAAGAAATGGGAAAAATCGAGGTGGGTATATTTTTCGGGTTCTGCGCCGGACTGAGGGTATACCAGTTTGAGTTCGTGGCCGCTTAAATGCACCAACTCCGTATTGGCCTTGGGACTCATACAAATCCAGTCGATGCCGGCGGGGGCGACGATGGTGCCGTTGGTTTCTACGGCGACTTCAAAGCCGGCCTCGTGGAAGGCGTCGACGAGGGCTTCGTCGAGTTGGAGAAGGGGTTCGCCGCCGGTGCACACCACGTAAGGGCGGCCAATGCTGAGTTCGGTAGGCCATAGCGAAGCTACCTTGGCCGCCAGTTCCTGGGGCGTACCGTAGCGCCCGCCGTTGAGTCCGTCCATGCCCCAGAAGTCAGTGTCGCAAAACCGGCAGATGGCCGTGCTGCGGTCTTCTTCCCGTCCGCTCCAGAGGTTGCAGCCCGTAAATCGGCAAAAGACGGCAGGGCGCCCGCTCTGGGCGCCCTCGCCTTGCAGGGTATAGAATATTTCTTTGACTTTGTAAGCGGACATACATTTACCATTCTACCATTATTCCGATGCTGGGTAACACTGTGCCCTGTGCGTCGTTGATGGTTTTGATGCGGTAGCGCTGTTGATCGATGGGCGCTTCCGGATTTTCAATGATGGCGCCGCCGATGGGTTGGCCGTTTTCATCAAGGGGGCGATCCAGGATGAGTTGGTCGTTGCCTATGGCGTTGCCGGTTATGTTTTCTATATCCAAATACAAATTAAGGCTCCATTTGTTGAAATACCACCTTTTATCTACGCGAAGGTCGATGGCGTTGCCGGCGTCGCTGCGCAGGGTGTTGAGCCTGTCGAAATTGCGGATGCCGCCGCCGTTGACGTCCCAGTTGAGTACCAGACTGGAGGCGTCGCTAAACGGCGTTGCAGGCAGTCCCGACTGGAAGCGCCAGTTGATGCCTACCTCCCAGTCGCGTTTGAATTTTTTACCAAAAACGACATTTACAATATGCCGCGCATCCCACGACGAAGGTATGTATTTGCCGTTTTTGTCCTCAAATTCGCTCCAGCCCAGCGTATACGACAGGATGCCGTAATACCCTTTGTAGAGGCGCTGCTGGAACAAAAATTCGAGGCCGTAGGCGCGTCCTTTTGAGCGGGGAATAGCCGGCTCGTTGCCCAATACCCCGAAATCGGCGCCGAGGTTGGCCAGCGTCAGGCTGTCGCGCAGCAAAAACGGGTAGTTGTCGTACATTTTGTAATACCCCTCTACGGTAAAACGCGAACTGGCGGCGGTATTGAATTCGATGCCGCCCACGAGGTGGGTATTGCGGATGTATTTGATGCCGTTGTCGCGGTTGATCAGCCGGTCGTCTTCGCGGTAACCCAACACCGTAAGCGGCGGCAACTGGTGGTAGATGCCGGTATTGAAGTTGAGCGACAGCCGGTCGGTGAGCGAGTAGGCCAGCGAAAATCGCGGCGACAACTGGGTGAGCGGATTGCTCATCTCTTCAGAGTAGTTGTTGGCGTCGGCGCGTATACCTGCCGATAACGACAGGCGTTCCTGCAAAAATTTGCGGCTCAACTGCCCAAAGAAGAAGTATTTGTGCAATTCGATGGCCGACTTAAAGTCTATGGTTTGTGGACCGGCAGAAGTGAAGATGCGGTTGAAGGTGCGGTTGTTGTATTTCAAAAATTCATAACCTATACCGTAGTTGTATTTGTAATCACCCACTTTGCCGGTATTTTCGATGCGCAGCTTGTTTTCGATTTCCTGCGAGCGGTAGCGTAGGAGGAGGTTGTCTTCCGTGCTATCGTCATTTTTGAAATACTTTTCTGCTTCGTTGTTGAGCATGCTGCGGCTGAGCACAAACGTAAAAAAGCCCGACTGGCGGTAGCGTTTGTAAACGAGTCCGTTGGTGTAATTCCACTGGGGCGCCACGGGCAGGCGGTCGAGCAGGTATTGCTGTTCTTCGGTTTCGTTGGCTTCGAGGTTGAGCGCAAACTGATCGATGGCGCCCAGGCCGATAAACGTGATTTCGTTGTGCTCGTCGATGCGGTGTTTGATTTTGGCCTGGAAGTCATTGTAGGTGGGCAGGAAGGGAAGCCCCAGCGCTTGAAACAAAAATTGCAGATAAGAGCGCCTGGCCGAGACCAGGTAGGTCGTTTTTTTGCCGATGGGGCCTTCGAGGGTGAGGCCGATATCGGAGGCGCCTACCATGAAGTTGCCGCCGAGGCGGTCGCTACGGCCGTCGCGTTGTTTGAAGTTGAATACTGAACTCAGGGCATTGCCGCGGCCTGCAGGGAAGGCGCTGCTAAAAAAGTCGACCTCGCGGATGAAATTGACGTTGATAAGTCCCACGGGGCCTCCCGAAGAGCCCTGCGTGGCAAAGTGGTTGATATTGGGTACCTCCACGTCGTCGAGGAAAAAGCGGTTTTCGTTGGGTGCGCCGCCGCGGATGATGAGGTCGTTGCGGAAGGAGGCGGAGGTGGTCACACCGGGCAGGGATTGCACTACCCTCGAAATATCGCGGTTGCCGCCGGGGTTGCGCTGTATCTCTGCCACACCGATGGTGCGCAGCGACACGGGGCTTTCTTCGGTTTTGCGGAAGGGAGAGGCCTGCACCACCACTTCCTGTAATTGTTCGGCGCTTTCTTCCAGTTCGAAATCAACTACCGCGGGTTTGGAATTGGTGACCTGTACTTCGAATTCGGTGGCCTCGTTGAAACCCAGGAAGCTGGCTTTGATGTCGTAGAGCCCGGGCTTTAAGCCGGTGATTTCGTAGTTGCCGAGGTCGTCGGTGATGGCGCCCTGGTCGGTGCCCACCACGATCACATTGGCAAACCCAATGGGGTCATTGTTGATGCCGTTGGTGACGCGGCCTTTGACGATGCCGGTTTGGGCCGTGACGACGCCGGCGGCTATCAGGAATAAAGTTAGTAATCCGTATTTTTTCATGTCTGGTTGATTAATCTGGGGTAAACAATCGGGGGGGCGTTTTGATTAGCAATAGCAGAGAATTTATTTTTACAAAAAAACGAATTAATTAATTCCGAATGCACTAAGCTACGCAGCAGCACAGCCAGCGAAGATACAGGTACCGTGAATTAGTAGAGACGCGATTAATCGCGTCTCTACTAATTCACACATCAAAGCACGCCCGGCAATCGAGGAAAAACGGAGCTGCGTAGCTATTTAAGGTAACAGCCTAACCTGGAAATTGCCAACCCAAACCCCTAACCCCTAAAGGGGAACCCCTCTGGTAGACGGGGTTTTCTTGATAGCGGGAAGACTCCCCTTTAGGGGCCGGGGGTGTCATAAGTAAAGGCCTTTACGCTTATTTTGGCGTTAAGTTATACCTGCTAAATAATCACGTAGAGATAACCTTTCTTGACGTGTACCAAGGCTTAATAACCGTATTGTGATCCCCATTACAAAAAACCGTACCCCTTCATCCTATTTTTGCCCCATCTTAACCGAATAGTCTCTCCAGCTTATGGCATTCCACAAATTTGTCCTCTTTCTGCTCTTATTTTCTGCCACGCAGGGGTGTAGTTCTACACAACCCGGCATTTCCGGCAAAATTACCCCACACCCCGACTGGAAGCCGGTCCTCTACCTGGTTCAACCCCGCAGTTTTTCGGAGTTAAATGCCAATTACGCCGGAGTGGTAGTGGATAGCGCGGTAATTAACCAGGACGGTAGTTTTTATTTTAAAAATTTACCCAAAAGCGAAAGGCCAGAATTGTATCTTCTTGAAATACAACGCCAAAACACGCGTTTTGCCAATAAATTAGAAGACGACGACATCTCCCTGGCCAATTATATGCCGGTATTGGTGAAACCTGGTGAAAACATATCGATTACGGCCCAATCCGATCGCTTTCAGGCCGGTTTTTTTATAAAAAATCCATCTGCTGATAACAGGTCTCTGATGTTGTTGCGGGATGTGCGTCATATGGCTTTCGCCAAATGGCAATCGGCTATTGCGGCTATTGGCAACGATGAACACGCCATAATAGAACAGGAAAAAGCCCTGTTGGAATTCCAGCAACCCCTGATGGCATTCGCTGATACCACAAAATCAGTCTGGGCTGCTTTGTCCGCTACCCGTTGGGTGAGCCCCTCCAACGACTTTGAACGCGTGCCCGAGTTTCTGCATCGCCAGTGCGGGCGCTGGTCAGGCCAACAAGCCGAAATGCCTTTTGTCAGGCAACTCTGCGACCAGGCCGGCGCCGAAAAACTGCCCGTGCTTGTCGGCGATAATATCCCCGATTTTCCGCTGCCAACCCAGGCCGGCGATACGGTGGCTTTGAAAGATCTGTTAGGAAATAAATTGACGATCCTCGATATCTGGGCCTCCTGGTGCGCTCCCTGTCGCCGCGAAAACCGCGAGGTGCTCGCGCCGCTGTGGGATGCTTATCGCGATAAGGGCCTGCAAATCATCGGCTATTCTATCGATAGCGGCGATAAAGCCTGGGAAAACGCTATCGCCAAGGACGGCGCCGTGTGGCCTCAAACCTCCCACCTCACCGGCGACGAAACACCCCTGATGGACGCCCTGCGCATCCGCACGATTCCCGCCAATTTTATCCTCGATCAGGATGGCAAGGTGCTGGCGAAGAATCTCCATGGCGAGGAGCTCCGGAGGTTTGTGGAAGACTTCCTGGCAGACTAGGTGACTGTGCGACTGTGCGACTGTACGACTGTACGACTGTACGACTGTACGACTGTACGACTGTATGACTGTATGACTGTATGACTGTATGACTGTATGACTGTATGACTGTGCGAACATAAACGTACAAGATACGTGAAGTTCCCCCGATCGTAAAGTCCTAAAGTCGTATAGTCGTACAGTCGTAAAGTCCTAAAGTCGCTAAGTCTTCTTCTTCCCTCCTCCGCTGCGTTCCAGCACCAACACCGCCAGCGGCGGCAAATTGACCGAAATAACGTAGGGCCTGCCGTGTTTGGATTCTTTTTTTGCTTTCACAGAAGCGGCGATCGCATAACCGCTACCGCCGTAGGTCTTATCGTCGCTGTTGAGCGCGATTTTCCAGGTACCTCCTGCGGGTACGCCCAGTTCGTAGCCTTCGCGAACCACCGGCGTGAAATTGCAGACCACCAGTACAGGTTTATTGGCATTAGCGCCTTTGCGCATGTATGATAAAACGCTGTTACTGTGATCGTTGTGTTCTACCCATTCAAAACCTTCGGGCGCAAATTGCTTCTCGTACAACGCGGGTTGGTGGGTATAATAATGGTTGAGCGCTTTTACCCATTCTTTCATACCCTTGTGCACGTCGTATTGCAGCAGCCACCAATCGAGGCCTTTTTCGAGGCTCCACTCGCTGGTTTGGGCGAATTCGCCGCCCATGAAGAGCAGGCGCGTGCCGGGGTGGGTAAACATATAGCCGAAAAGCGTGCGCAGGTTGGCGAATCGCTGCCATTCGTCGCCGGGCATGCGGCGGATCAGCGAGCCTTTGCCGTGCACTACTTCGTCGTGCGAGAGGGGCAACATGAAGTTTTCACTAAAAGCATATACAATGCTGAATGTGATCATGTTGTGGTGAAAACGCCGGTGGATGGGGTCGTTTTTAAAATAATTGAGCGTATCGTGCATCCAGCCCATCATCCATTTTTGGCCGAAGCCGAGTCCGCCGGTAAAGACCGGGCGCGAAACGCCGCTCCAGGCCGTCGATTCTTCGGCGATGGTGATCGCGTCGGGGAATTCTTTGTAGACGGTTTCGTTGAATTCTTTGAGGAAGGCGATGGCCTCCAGGTTT
>JAEUUQ010000035.1 GCA_016787505.1 Saprospiraceae bacterium
AACCAGCAAGGTTTATAGCTATTTCATGCGACGACTCGACAATGTGAGAGTACTGGAGATAAGCAGGGAGCGCCATGTTCCGCCGGTTTTACAGCGCTACGACTCCCGTTCGCTGCACTGGTTCGGCAGCGGCCGCGAAGCCTTGTTGGCATTGTTGAGAGGAAGCGATTTTCCTCTCCGTTGCGTGTTATTGCCGGCTATGGTACCCGAAGGGGTGATTTACCCATTTCAGTTAATGAACTGGAAAATAGTGTATTATGATTTTGATGTAAATGGCAACCCCGATTTTGAGCAGATAGGGCAACAAGTCCGGGTACATACGCCCGACATAGCCGTCCTCATCCACCTCTTTGGCGTCATTCGCGATACCCGCCGCATGAAATCTCTGCTGCACGCCGATTGCCTGCTGGTAGAAGATTTCGCGCACACCACATTTTCACCGTGGTTGTCGCAATACGAAAGCCCTGCTGATTTGCTGCTGTTTTCCCCGCCCAAACTGCTGGGCGTCACGGATGGTTGCCTGATGGTCGCCTTGCGAGAAGGCATCCGCTTTGAAAGCCCCAAAAGCTGGTCGCCCCTGCGCAGCCTGTACCTGCTCGTCCGGCTGGCTTCCCTGACCCTGGGCGCAGCAGCGCAGTATGCCGGGCATTTCGACGGATTGGAGCTCCTCGCACGCGGCGCCAACTGGTGCTACAACCTGTCTTACCGCCTGCTCATGGCTTATTGTCGCCGGCCGCATACCTTTTCCCTATTGGGCAAATGGCTGTTTGACCACACCGATCACCGGCGCGTTGCCGAAAAAAGAACAGAGCAAGAAGCTCTCTATCGACAATTGCTGCACAACTCCTTGCTTACGCCGCTTTACTCCGACGAATTCGGCCAGATGCCGTTAATTGGATTTCCTATAATAACAGAACACCGGCAGGCTTTGATGATGTATTTGGCCGCTCACGGCATCCGGGGCGCCGCCTATGCCGACCATTGGTGGTTTGTGCCCGATGAACAACGTGAAAATTATCCCCACGCCTGGAATTTGCTCCAAACCCACTACGTATTGCCAGTCAACCAGAAATTGTCGCTGAGCGATATTCGGCTGGTGATAAAGCGGGTGAATGAATTTGTGGCCTAATCCATTCCAATTATCCATTTCCAGGTCATACGCCCATACTCCGGCAAAAAAAGCGAAACCCAATACACGCCCGGTGGGATATTTTCAACAGGCAATGGCGTAAGGCCTTGCATTTCCGTGCCGTGCCAGGGTATTTCCCAGAGGGCTTGCCCCGTGGCGTTGTATAGGCGCAGCCGGCCTTCCAGTCCGGCCCGGTCAGTCTGATACTTCAGGAAGGCC
This sequence comes from Saprospiraceae bacterium, assembly GCA_016787505.1. Classification (GTDB taxonomy): domain Bacteria; phylum Bacteroidota; class Bacteroidia; order Chitinophagales; family Saprospiraceae; genus JABWBR01. The sequence goes on from JAEUUQ010000035.1 coordinate 1,349, forward strand.
GGGGCGCCGGCGGAGGCGGGGTTGGGAAATATCGACACAACTACCGGCAGCGCCGGTTCTCCTGTACCGACAACAGTAGAAACGGTTACCGATGCGTTAGAAGTACAACCATTAGCGTCGGTTACCACTACGCTATACGAGCCTGGGCCCAGTCCGGTAATAGTATCGCCTGTCTGGTTGTTGCTCCACAAAAACTCGTAAGGAGCAACGCCGCCGACCACAGTGGCTGTCGCACTGCCGTCGTTGGCGCCGGGGCCGGTTTCGTCAGTGGCCGCTATAGTGATGTCAAGCGGTTCGGGGCGTACAATCATCGGGCTGATAGCGCCGGTACTCTGGTTGTAATAGGCGCCCGACAGCGATTGCTCCAGGGTGACTGCGCGCACCATGTAGCGGGCGCTTAATACAGGCAAATCGTCAGAAAAAAAAGTATCGGTAGTGGGCGAGGAAGTAAGCCGTTCCCACACGGCGTCGGGGCCTTCCTGCAGCCGGTAGACGTGGTAGCCGAGGAGGGCGGTATCAGCAGAAACCTCCCATTGCAACAGGTTACTCTCGCAACCGGGGCTTATGCTGAGTTCACCGGTAGGGGAGGGGTACAACAAGCGCAGGCTGGGGTCGCCCAGCAAAGCTACATGTATCCCGCCGCTGCCTGAACCCCCGTCGGCGTATTCTGCGCTGAGGCCGTTGTTGATGGTGGCGCGGGCGCTGTAGCCGATATTTTCGCCCATGCTGAGGTGGTGGTAGTACCAGTTGGGCCGCCCCGACCAGGAGCAGGTGAGGATGCCGCCTTTGTTGGCCAGCGCGCCCATCATAAAGTTGTTGTCGCTGTCCCAGTCGCCGTGGTAACTTCCAAACAGCATCGAAAAAACTACCTTGATGCTGTCGGCAGCAAAGGAGGTGGTACTGCCCACGCCTCCCGCGCTTTGGTAGGATCCTCCTCCGCAGCCGTAACCCATGAGGATGGGGTCGACGTCGGTGTCCAATTGGAAATCGCCGGCAGTAGTATTGTTGGCGCCAAAAAGGTTGTAACCTGCTTTCCAGCCGTTGGAGGCAAACGACTCGCCGCTGAAATAGCCGAAGTTGTCATCGACCAGCATGCGCTTTTGAGGGCGATAAAATGTGCGGCGAAAGGCGTGGTTTTTGTCGAGATAACGTTCGTACAAGGGCATGAGGCCGGTTTCGCCAAAGGTAGCCGGATTGAGTTTGGTGAAATTTACTCGCCCCACTTGCAGTTCAAGCGCGGAAGGTATCGAGGACTGGTCGAATTTGCCGTCGCCGGGCACGTTGTGGTTTTCGGGCCGGGAAGCGGAGGTCGTGTTGATCAGGTTGTCGGTCCAGTTGCCGTTGATATCGCCGTAGTAGGCATCGGCGGGCCAGGCGCCGCAGTGGTCGCCGTGGCCGTCGGGGCAGATGTTGCCGGAATAGGGCACGGGGATTCGGCCGAATAAAAATACGGCCTTCAATTGGTCTGGCGCAGCATTGTAAGCCTCCACGATGAGCGATTTTATATCTGTCACCGACACAGAATCGGGGTTCACCGCCAGCAGATCAACTATCCAGCCGTCGGCGCTGATATCGTCGCGCAGACGTTGCACTTTGTCCCATAGCGGCGAGAGTTGTTCGTCTACGATTAACAAAAACTTTCCCCGGTTTTCTACCACCGGCAGGTCAATACTGGCCGGCAAGTAAGCGTTGGCCGGCGCCGAAGCGCCGAAACGCGCGATGCCGTATTCGTAACACACTCCCGGCGAAACTGCCGGGTCGTTATAGCTGGCATTGGCGCTATTGGAGAAAATGGTAGTCCAGTTGGCAGTCCCCTTTACCCGCTTGCGAAGCGTATACTGCGCATTGGCAACAGTAGGCCAGCTTAGCTGAATCGCGGGCGGATTAGCGCTGGTAGTAACCGCAACCTCGATGGCTTTGTCCAATGGGCTTTGAGCTATAGCTTCAGAAAACAAAATCAGACTGGAGACCAAATAGAGTAAAAGATGGCGCATAAAGAACGATTTTTTCGTAAATATAATCAACCTACAACTTACAACCCACAACCCACAACCGATATCCTACAAAAATCACCCCGGGCATTGATATCCGTCAATGTAGGTAGCCGGGCATACGCCTACCTTGTTAAAAAAAATAGCAAGGCCATGGACCATAACAAACAGCACATTTTCGAGCTACATGCTGATCACAAAGAGTGGATTAACCGCTTGGCGTTTTACAAAGACGAAGTAGATTTTCTGGAAAGGCGTTTATTGGAAATTGCAGGTAAATACACCAATGCCGAAATATTGGCCGCCTGCGATAGTCTGGCCAACCGGTTAACGATACAGCGTAGCGAAATGCACCGACTAAAAGAAGCCATCAAAGGGAAAGAAGAATTGCTCGAACATAGCGCAATTGAAAACCCTACTGCCATTGACCGCAGGTTATTTCCGCCAGAAGTGAGAGAGCGACAGGCAATGGAAAATTTTGAGGATATCTACCACGATCTGCGCAAAGAGCTAATAGTGTTTTTTGGGAAATACATGTAATCAAGTTCAATAGGCTTTTTGGTTGTGGGTTGTGAGTTATGGGTTGTGGGTTGTCAGTTATGGGTTGTCAGTTGTCGGTTTTTAGTTAAATTTTAACAAAAATAATGAACCAATAACTCATAACTCAAAACCGATAACTCACAACCCACAACCCACAACATTATTTCTCCATCACCACGCCATTCACCACCGCCCGTTCCAGCATCAGGGCGATTCTACCTTTGTGTTGGCGTTTTCCGGCCGCATTAATCGTAAAAACCTCGCCGGCCGACTTAATAAGGCCGATATCGCGGGCATACCATTCTTTAATTGAATAACCTTCAGCTGTGCCGCCGGCGGGATACCTGAGCACCGTAGTCGTGATCACGAAGCAGTCGGCAAAATTCTGCAGCGGCGTGCGCGAAGAATCGTTGCCCTCGACCTTGATCTCAAAGGTTTGGCGGCCCGATCCTTTTTTCTGCTTGGCTTCCAGCAGGATATAGTTGCTTTCAAGTTTGATCACTTCCCCCTGTTTGACTATAGCCGGCAGTAAAATCAGCGGCTGGTCGAAGATGATCTCTTTGCCGCCGCCGAGGCCCACGGCAAACAACTTCCAGCCGCCGGCATCGAGTTGCTCTATGCGAAACTGGGCGTTTTCTTTTCTTTTAAAAGCAAATTGACCTTTAAAATGAAGAGTATCGCTATAAGTAGCCACTAGCGGAGGTAATTTTTCGTCGAGCATATTTTGCAGTTGCAGCGTATCGCCGAGGCGCATCGGCATATAATCGGCGACGCGGTAGGCCGGTTGTGCGTACATGGCAATTGCCGAAAGCAGGGCGACGACCAAGACCACATGTTTATAGAATCTCATAGTAATCGCATTGTTGATTAATTCACATCCACCAGGTCGATGTCAAAGATAAGTACGGCATTAGCCGGGATGCCCGAAGGCGGCCTATCGCCATAACCCAGTTCAGAGGGGAGGAAAAAAGTACCCCTTCCGCCTTCTTTGAGCAGGGGGAGGCCGATTTGCCAGCCTTTGATGAGGTTGGCCAGCGGAAATTCAACGGTTTGACCGGCAGCGGTCTGGTCAAATACCGTGCCGTCGAGGAAATAGCCCCGGTAGCTTACCCTCACATCGTCATTAATCGTGGGAGAGGCGCCGAATCCCTCGGTAGTAATGATGTAATACAGGCCCGATTCGTGCTCCTGCGCGTCAATATTGTTGTCGAGCAGGTATTGTTCGATCAGAGCCTTATCAATGACGGCCTGGTTGTCATCGTCCTTTTTGCAAGCCCCGGCGAGGAGTACAATGCCGAGAAACACCATAGAAAACACACTTTTCATATATCGCAGTTTTTTGAATCGCAAAGATAAAAGCTTTGTTTACAACGCAGTGATGTATTGCAAACGCAAATATAAGGTTGGAAGTATTTGCATGGACACGGGCATTGTCATTAATACTGCAACAAATCTATTTGGAATTGCTTGCCGGAATCAAAAAATAGCGCGACTTTTGGCGATCAAAACGCTTCCGATGAAGAAAACAGCGATAGCGTTAATCGCAATATTGTATTCCTGCCTATTAGCAGCTCAGCCCAACACACAGGATGATTTCATGCGCAGTAGCGGCAAGATCTATGTGGTGGTTGCCGTCATCGTTGCGGTTTTTATCGGAATCGTGATTTTTTTGGTCTATTTAGATCGAAGGCTAACCAAATTGGAGCACCAAATTAAAGAAAATGACTAAGCAACCAACCAGTTTTTATCAAAGCGTTATTAACTACTTTGATAAAGCCGCCGTACACACGGGCTTGCCTGATGGCTTACTGGAACAGATCAAAGTGTGTAATTCCGTCTACCGCATTAACTTTCCGGTTAAGATTGGCGACGAAGTGAAGGTTATCGAGGCTTACCGCGTACAGCACAGCCACCACCGCACTCCCACTAAAGGGGGGATTCGCTATTCCAACCATGTCAACCAGGAAGAGGTGATGGCGCTTGCTTCCCTGATGTCTTTCAAGTGCGCAATCGTTAACGTGCCGTTCGGCGGCGCTAAGGGGGGGGTGAAAATCAACCCTTGGGACTATACGCCCGAGCAGCTTGAAAAAATTACCCGTCGATATACTACGGAGCTGGTGCGCCGCAACTTTATCGGCCCGGCTATCGACGTGCCCGCCCCCGACTACGGAACCGGCCCCCGCGAAATGGCCTGGATTTACGATACTTACCGCGCTTTCCACGACGACGAACTCGACGCGGCAGGTTGCGTGACCGGCAAACCGGTGAATCTCAACGGCATCCAGGGGCGTACCGAAGCCACCGGGCGCGGCGTGTTGTACGGTATTCGCGAGACTTGCGCTGTGAAAGAAGACATGGCCCGCCTGGGCTTGTCGGCAGGCCTCGAAGGCAAAACCGTTGTGGTGCAAGGCCTCGGCAACGTGGGCTCGCACTCCTGTACGCTGCTGCAAGACGAAGGAGGCGCCAAGATTATCGGCGTGTCGGAAGTGGAAGGCGCTATTTACAATCCCAACGGCATCGATGTGCACGCAATGCTGCGCTTCCGCCAGGAGACGGGCTCTATCATCGGTTTCCCCGGCGCTACCAGCCTCGGCAAAGAAGACCGCCGCAAAGTACTCGAATTCGAATGCGATATTCTCGTGCCCGCTGCACTCGAAAATCAGATCACAATCGAAAACGCCTCCAAGATCAAGGCTAAGATCATCGCAGAAGCCGCCAACGGCCCTATTACTTCTGAAGCCGAAGAAATACTGCTCAAAGCAGGCAAGCTGATTATCCCCGATATTTACCTCAATGCAGGCGGGGTAACGGTTTCTTACTTCGAATGGCTCAAAAACCTGGCCCACGTGCGCCTCGGCTTGATGGAAAAACGCTTCAACCAACAAATCAACGACGAACTGGTTAGCCTGGTAGAACGCCAAACCGGCCGCGTGGTATCCCCGCAAGAACGCAAAGTGATCGTGCGCGGCGCCGACGAAATCGACCTGGTACGCTCAGGCCTCGAAGAAACGATGATCAATTCGTATCACGAGATCAGAGATATCCTCGTAGGCAACAATAAAGTTGAGGATATGCGCACCGCCGCTTTTGTGTGCGCTATCAATAAGATAAGCAACGATTACATGGCTATGGGCATCTTCCCGTAGCCTGTACAAGCGCTTTTTTTTGCAAATGCCGACGCCTCCCGGGCGCCGGCATTTGCTTCTTTATACCCCGAATTTTATTATAAATGATTTTGTAAGTTAAAAAAGAAAAAAAATTTCAATAGGTTAACAGGTAGATTTCTTGTATTTTGTTTTACAAGTCAATAACTTACAGGCTGAATATAGATTTTTCCACATAATTGAAGTAAACATGTCGGACAAACTTGACAAGATAGACCTCAAGATCTTGAGAATCCTGCAAGACAACAGCAAGATCACGAATCTCGATCTGTCGAAAAAGATTGGACTTTCACCTGCACCGACGCTTGAGCGGGTGAAAAAACTTGAGCAATCTAATATCATTGAAAGCTACCACGCCAAAGTTAACCCGCAAAGCATCGGGCTCAATGTGAAAACTTTTGTGCTGGTCTCTCTCGCCTGGCAAAAGGAAAACGCCCTCAACAATTTTCTCGATAAGATTAAAGAAATCGATGAAATCGCGGAATGCTATATTATCACGGGCGAGGCTGATTTCCTGATCAAAATCGTTTGTAAGGATATACCTACCTACGAGCAACTGTTGTTCAAGACTCTCTCGCAAATCGAAGAGATCGAGCGCCTCAAAACGCTTATGACGCTTTCTACAGTGAAAGACAGCAAAGTGCTGCCTTATAAGTATGACTAAGCGCCAGAGGCTGTTTGTAGCAGATCAAATACGGAGTGGACGGTGACTCGTGCAAGCTCGCGCGCTTCTGTGTTGTGGTCAATCGAAGGTACGGATTGCCCCGGCACTTCTTATTTGATGGGCACGATGCACGTCAGGGACCGGCGCGCTTTTCGCCGCTGGCAACAGGTAATTCAAAAAGTGGAAACCTGCAAGGTCTTCGCTGCCGAAATCCAGATTGATCAGTTAAAATCTATGCCCAAGCTGCTGCCTTCGGTAGCGCCCCTTCATCAACTGCTTCCCGAGCGCAAATTCCAAAAGCTGCGGCGTCAATTGCGCAAAGGCGCCGGAATTGATATCGATTCCTACGACCACCTGCCACCGGTCATCCTCCTCCAGCTTATTGACGAGGCCCTCCTGGCCCGCGATTATCCGGCCTCTCTTGACGAAAGTCTCTGGGATTACGCCAAAATGCAGGGCAAGGAACTCCTCGGCCTCGAAACCACCGACGCGCAACTCGATTTTCTCCGTCAACTCAATGGTATTTTCCAGGCGCGGCAACTGCTCGAAGTGGGCAGCCGCTGGCCCCGCCACCGCCGGCAGGCAATGCGTATGGCTGCGCTTTACGAAGCGGAAGAAATCGACAAGCTCTACCAAAGCGCTCGACAAGGCGCCGGCAATATCCGCAAAACTTTGCTTTTACAGCGTAACGAACATATGGCCGGCAGCCTGAGCAAGTTGATGCGCAGCCAAACGGTTTTTTGCGCAGTAGGAGCCGCCCACCTCGGCGGGGGCAAGGGCATGCTGAGCCGGCTCAAAAAAGAAGGATTTACCGTTAAACCCATAAAACCGGTATAGCTTTTTTCGGAATTTTACCCGATCAAGAACATACAAATAAGCGGGCAATGTTAATTTTGTCCGAACTCAAGCGAAGACCAGCACACATGCACGCTATAAAACCTTTTATTATCGGTATCACAGGGGGCAGCGGATCGGGTAAAACAACCTTTATCCGTCAGCTGAGAAATCATTTTACCCCGGAAGAGCTTTGCATCCTCTCACAGGACGATTACTACAAACCCCGCGATGTGCAGCGCCGCGACGACCAGGGCGTGTACAATTTCGACCGCCCCAAGTCGATCGACAAAAAGGCTTTCATCGAAGATATTCGCTGTTTGATGGAAGGCCGCCCGGTAGAACGCCTCGAATATACTTTCAATAACCAGGATGCCAAACCCCATACGCTGGTATTCCAACCGGCGCCGGTACTTATCGTAGAAGGCATTTTTGTCTTTCACTTCAAAAAAATCAGGGAAATGCTCGACCTCAAGGTGTTCCTCCACGCCAAGGAAAACCTGAAGGTCATCCGCCGTATCAAACGCGATAAGGAAGAACGCAATTACCCCCTGGAAGATGTGCTCTATCGCTACCAATACCACGTGTTACCCACTTTCGAAAAATATATCCAACCCTATATGGACGAAGCGGATATTATTATCAATAACAACCGCCATTTTGACAAAAGCCTGAATGTGATGGTGGGGTATATCCGGGATTATTTGCGGGGGCGATAATTACGAATGGGGAATTACGAATTACGAATGTTTTTAATTAAATAATATTTAATACATTAGTAATTAATTACCAATTAAATATTCGTAATTCGTCATTCGTAATTCGTCATTCCATACTGCGTCCGCAAATGCAACAACATATCTACCGTCATGCCTTCCAGGTCGAAGCGGGGTTTCCAGCCCCATTCCTCCCGGGCTTTCGAGTCGTCGATACTTTGGGGCCAGGAATCGGCGATAGCCTGCCGGAAATCGGGTTTATAGCTGATAGAAAAATCGGGAATATGCTTTTGGATAGAGGCTGCGACCTCCGCGGGCGAAAAACTCATGCCGGCCAGGTTATAGCTGGTGCGCACCTGGATCTTGTCGGGGTCGGTAAACATCAGCTCCAGCGTAGCGCGGATGGCATCGTCCATATACAGCATCGGTAGCATCGTATCGGCGCTGAGGAAACACTCGAAGGGTTGGCCCTGAACGGCCTTGTGGTAAATATCCACGGCGTAATCGGTGGTGCCGCCGCCGGGCAGCGATTGATAACCGATGATGCCGGGGTAGCGGATTGAGCGCACGTCGAGGCCGTAGCGCAAGTGGTAATAATTGCACCAGTTTTCGCCCGCTACCTTGCTGATTCCGTATACAGTCGACGGTTCGCGGATCGTAAACTGGGGCGTATTCTCGCGCGGCGTATGCGCGCCATACACGGCAATCGAGCTGGGGAAAAACACGCGCAGCTTATAATCCTTCGCAATTTCGAGTACATTAAACAGGCTGCTCATATTGATCTCCCAGGCGCGTTTGGGGTCTTGTTCGCCTTTGGCCGAGAGGATAGCCGCCAGGTGGTAAATCTGGCTCACCTTGTAGCGCTGCACGATGTCAAGCAAGCGGGCGCCGTCGAGCACATCGAGTATTTCAAAAAGGCCCTGATCTTCGGCGGGCGGCCTCAAATCACTGGCAATCACGTTGTTTTCTCCATACACCCCGCGCAGGGCTTGCGCCAATACGGTGCCTATTTGTCCATTCGCTCCAATGACGAGCACGGTCTCCGCTTGCATAGGTATTATTTGGATTAGGAATCGGGGTGCAAAATAGTAAAAATGTAGTTAGCGGTTAGCAGTTAGCAGTTAGTGGTTAGCGGTCAGACATTTCTAAAAAATACGTCTCACCGCTACTTCCGGCGAAAAAAGTAAAACATTCCCGCTAAAATCAGCAACCCCGCTACCCAATACGCATAACCTGGAAGGCCATGACTGTGCGTATGCCCATGCCCCACCTCAAAAGTCAGTGTAGCCCAATTGGATTCGTGGGTTAATCCGGTTTCAGTGGAATGAGCTAAATGGATCGTGCGCAAAAACCAGTGCCCTTCGTGGTCAATTTTTAGCGAAACTTCCCCATTGGCATCGGTGCGCAGTTGGGTATCGTCGTGCCGGTGCGCGCCGCCTGCTTCGCGGTGGTCGTGGCTATGTCCTTCGGCGGAAACACCGGCGTAGACCAGCTGATCGGGCAAAGCTTGGCCGTCGCGTAGCAACCTGATTTTCAAGGTTTTGCCCACCGACAGATCGTAGGGGTTGCTTTGCGGCACAAACTCGATAGGGTAGCCGAGCGCCGTTTTCCAATCTTCGGTTTTTTTATCGCCCACCTGGAAAATCGCTTTTACGTGTTTGGAATATTTCTCCACGGCGTCCTTGTCAAGTTCGTTGTTTTCTTTGCGCCAATTGAGCATATCGAGTACGCCGTCGTGTTCGAGATATTCATTGAAGTCTTTGGCGCTGAGGGCGATATTATTGGGATGGGTAGATAGCCCGGCGACCCAGGTGCCCGGCTCTCCTGTTTTGAAGTTGAGTACTGTAAGGCTGTCGACCTCCGTCCACTGGCTGCTATCGGGATGCACCCGTATGCCGTTGCCCACCAGGCTCACATCCTGCATGCGCTTGCGGGCTATGGCGTTTTCGCTGTTGTCAAAGGTGCCGTTGTACAATAGCAGGCTAGCAATGGTATTGGGCTGGAGGAAAAAAGTGTTCATTTTCAGGAACATGTCGTGGCTGCTGAACACTATAAAGGCGGCGATTATTAGGGTAAGTTTTTTCATAATTATATTTTATTGATCATCAAAGCAACAATAGGCAAGATTGCTGTGTTCGCTAGAACCCCCATGCTGTACTCCAATGATATGTTCGATATGATAGCTAAATGCAGATAGATACTCCGGTACCCTGCAATATTCGCAACGATACCCGGCTCTGGAGATAACCAACTTCCTGATAGCTGGAGAAATATACGAACTCATTTGCTTTCAAGCCTTTGAAGAGCATTGGCTAATCTTACAATGTGCTCAACGGTCATGTACCGCTCCATTTCTTTTTCTTCTTCTTCTGTTAGTCCCGTCGTCTTGTTTTTTTCAAGTAACTCATTTACCCTCATTTGAGATTTAGGAGAGGCTTTATAGGCCAATACTTTGCGTGGGGAAAGGCTTGCCAGAAACTGGGCCAGTTCATCGTAAACAGAGTTATACTCTACTACCATTTTTTATATTTTCATACAAAAATACAGTTTTTTGATCTAAAATGAAAGGCTTGAAAGCCAGTAGTTTCTCATACCGGCTTTCAAAGTAGTAAAATGAAATATGAGCTATACCCTCGCAACCATCAAATAAACCTATTCAAAATATTCTCAAAATACTCCTGCCGCCCGCTGAGCTGCTGCGGCTCAGGGGAGCTGTGAGCAATAGCGGCGAGGTCGGTCAGTGAAAGCTTGCCGTCTTCAAAGTCTTTGCCTTTGCCGCTGTCGAAGGAGGCGTAGCGGTCTTTGCGGAGTTGCGGGTATTCCGATTTATCCAGGATGGCCTGGGCAGTTACCAGTGCCCGCGCAAAGGCGTCCATGCCTCCGATATGGGCGTAAAAGATGTCTTCGAGGTCGGTGGAGTTGCGGCGCGTCTTGGCGTCGAAGTTGATGCCGCCGCCTTGTAGTCCGCCGGCTTGCAGGAATACCAGCATGGCTTCGGTGAGCTCGTATAAGTCGACGGGAAACTGGTCGGTATCCCAGCCGTTTTGGTAGTCGCCGCGGTTGGCGTCGAGGCTGCCGAGCATGCCCGCGTTGGCGGCCACCTGCATTTCGTGCTGCATGGTGTGCTGGGCCAGGGTGGCGTGGTTGAATTCGAGGTTGAGCTTGAAGTCGTTCTGCAAGTCGTATTCCCGCAGGAAGCCGATGCAGGTGGCGGCGTCGAAGTCGTATTGGTGTTTGCTGGGCTCCATGGGTTTGGGCTCGATGAAAAACGTGCCTTTGAAACCCTGGCTGCGGGCGTAGTCTTTGGCAGCGTGCAGGAAGCGGGCGAGGTGGTCGAGCTCGCGTTTCATGTTGGTGTTGAGCAGGGACATATAGCCTTCCCGCCCGCCCCAGAATACGTAGTTTTCGCCGCCGAGCTTTATTGTCGCGTCGAGGGCGTTTTTTACCTGGGCGCCAGCGTAGGCCACTACCTCAAAGTCGGGGTTGGTGGCGGCGCCGTTCATGTAGCGGGGGTTGCTGAAGAGGTTGGCGGTGCCCCATAGCAGCTTTACGCCCGTCTCTTTTTGCTTTTCGAGGGCGTAGTCGGTGATGATTTCGAGGCGTTTGGCGCTTTCTGCTAATGTTGCCCCTTCGGCCACAAAGTCGTAATCGTGGAAGCAATAATAAGGTATGCCCAATTTGGTGATGAACTCAAAGCCGGCGTCCATCTTGTCTTTCGCTTGTTGGATGGGGTCGCTTGACTGCGCCCAGGGGAAGTTTTTGGTGCCGGGGCCAAAAGGGTCGCCACCCGTTCCGCATAGCGTGTGCCACCAGCAAACGGCAAACCTGAAGTGTTCTTTCATCGTTTTGCCGCCGACTATGCGGTTTTCGTCGTACCAGCGAAAGGCCAGCGGGTTGTCGCTTTTTGTACCCTCAAAGGAGATTTTGCCGACGGTATTGAAGTATTGTGTATTTGACATAATTAATTGATTTTTAATTTTTTAAATACAAAAATAGTTGTTTTTTTAACGCAAATTTGCACACCCCCGACCCCTAAAGGGGAGATCATCCTTTTCTCAAGGGAAACCTGGTGTGGATGGAATTCCCCTTTAGGGGTTAGGGGTGCGGGAGGGCAAGGACTATTCCAGCGCTTCCTCCAATTCCTCCTCCCATGCCCGGTAAGCGGCTGAATAGACGCCGTTCATATTAGTAGGTTCGTATACTTTCACCACTTTGCCTCCTTTCATCGCTTCGTTAACGGAGCTGAAAAAGCCCGTGGCCACTCCCGCCGCCTTGGCGGCGCCGACGGCGCCCGTGGTTTCAACCAGTTCGATGCGGCTGCCGATGAGGTTGGATATGGTGCTTGAAAAAATAGCGGATTGAAACAGGTTGTCATTGCCCACCCGCATCACCTGCACATTCAAACTCATATTTTTCAGAATATCCATACCATACACAAAAGAAAATGCAATACCCTCCAGCGCAGCCCGGTACAGGTGTGCCTTTGTGTGTTGGTTAAAATGCAGGTTGATGATTTTGGAACCGATATTTTTGTTGCCCAACATTCGTTCAGCCCCATTACCGAAAGGCAAAATGCACAGTCCGTCGGAGCCTGGGCCGACTTTCGAAGCCGATTTTTCCATTTCGCCGTATGACGAACCGCTGTCGGCGAGGTTTTTTTTCAGCCAGGCGTACTGGCTGCCGGCGCCGTTGATGCAGAGCAAAATTCCGATGCGGGGGTGGTTTTTTGTGTGGTTGACGTGGGCAAAGCTGTTAACCCTCGATTGGGGATCAAAAACGGGGCTGTTCACTACGCCGTAAACCACGCCCGATGTGCCCCCTGTGGCGGCAATCTCGCCCGGTTCCAGTACGTTGAGACTCATGGCGTTGTTGGGTTGGTCGCCGGCCCGGTAGGACACGGGGATGCCCGTTTTCAACCCGGTGGCCTCGGCAGCGGCCTGGGTTAGCGCGCCTTGTAGTGAAAACGTGGGCACTATGGCCGGCAGCAGTTTTTTGTCGAAACCGAAGTAATCGAGTACCAGGTCGGCTACATTGTCCTTTTTAAAATCCCACAAAATGCCTTCCGACAAGCCGCTTGGCGTGGTGAGGGTTTCGCCGGTGAGCCGCAGGGCGATATAGTCGCCGGGGAGCATGATGTGGTGTATTTGGTCATAAATATGCGGTTCGTTTTCTTTTACCCAACTCAGCTTTGAGGCCGTGAAGTTGCCCGGTAGGTTGAGCAGATGCGACAGACAGCGCTCGTGGCCTATCTCGTCGGATGCCCTGTTGCCGATTTCAACCGCCCGCCCGTCGCACCAGATGATAGAAGGGCGGAGCACCTTACCGTTTTTGTCCACCAATACCAGTCCGTGCATCTGATAGGCGATCCCGATGCCGCAAATGCTATCGGGTTGTACCGAAGTGATTTGCAACAATTTTTTGGTAGCGAGACAAAGATTGCTCCACCATGTTTCCGGATGTTGCTCTGCCCAGCTTGGCGCCGGTGCGAGAATATCCATTTCGGTTTCGGGTGATTGTACCGAAGCAATCTTCTCGCCGGTGTCTGACCTTACTAGCGCTGCCTTGATGGATGATGAACCGATGTCGTAACCTAGTAGATACATTCTATTCCACACTAATTTTGCCTTCCAGGTATTGTGCCGCTCCCAGTTCTAAACTACGTTGAGCAGGCAGCGAACCGCCCACAAATATCTTAAACTCTCCTTTTTCCAGTACTTTTTCTCCTTTTTCGTTTACTAGTTTCAGCATATCGGGAGTGACCGTGAAATTAATCATTTTTGAGGCGCCGGGCCAAAGGGATACCCGTTGGAAGCCCTTTAAAGCGTATTTGGGTACGGCAACCGATGCCGCCACGTCGGTTAGGTAAAGTTGTATTACTTCGTCGGCACGGACTTTACCGGTATTGGTAACGGTTGTTTCTACCGTAATCGTTTCGTTTGTACCGATTTTCGATTTGCTGAGTTTGAGATTGCTGTATGTAAAATTCGTGTAGCTCAAGCCAAAGCCAAACGGAAATAGAGGCGTTTTTTCCGCATAGCGGTAGGTGCGGTTTTTCATCGCATAGTCTTCGAAAGGAGGCAGGTCTTTGACTGACATGGGGAAAGTAACGGGCAGGCGACCGGAGGGGACGGCGTCGCCAAAGATGATATCGGCCACCGCATTGCCGCCCTGTTCGCCGGGATACCACACGAATAGCAGGGCATCAGCCATTTCGAACACCTCTGGACAGGCGATGGCGCTACCGCCGGTTATTACCACGATGAGCTTTTTGGCGTTGGCTCTTATTTTTTTTAAAAAATCTACCTGGTTTTGCGGCAGAGCAATGTCGTCGCGGTCGCCGAGGTGGCGGCTGGCAATGGCTTCGCCCTCTTCGCCTTCAATGAGTTGCGAAAGGCCGAGGCAGGCAATGGTGACCTCGGCGGCGCCGGCTTCGCCGCTAAACCAGTCTACCGGGTTGCGGTTGGCTTCGTCGAGCAGGGCGCCCTGACTGTAATGCACGGATGTCTGTGGGCTCACTTTGCCCATCACGCCTTCGAGGATGGTGCGCAGGTCGTTGCTCTGGCCGTAGTAATTGGCGAGTAAGGCCTGGATATGGGCAGCCGTGGGACCGGTCACAAAAACGCTGGCCACTTCTTTACTCAGAGGAAGGGCATTGTTTTTATTTTTTAATAAAACGATAGACTTAACAGCTGCTTCCCGGCTAAGGTTGATGTGTTTTTCGCAGGCGATCACTTCTGTGCCGATTTGATCGAACGGTGTTGTGCCAAGTGGGTCAAATAAGCCCAATTTGAAACGGGTGGGCAACAATTGCCGCAGGTTGGCGTCGATCATTTGTTCGCTGGTAAGACCTTGTGCGACGGCTGCCGGTAGTTGTGGATAAGTGCTGCCGCAGTTGAGGTTGCACCCCGTGTTGAGGGCCAGGGCGGCAGCAGAGGGGGCATCGGGCACAATTTTGTGGCCCGCAAAAAAATCAACAAGCGCCCAGCAATCCGACACGAAATACCCCTTGAAACCCCAGCGTTTGCGCAGTACTTCCTGCATCAGGTAGGGGTGCGCACAGCAAGGGTCGCCGTTGGTGCGGTTGTAGGCGCCCATTACGCCTTCTACTTTCGCTTCTGTGACCAATGCTTCGAAGGCGGGCAGGTAGGTTTCCCAGAGGTCTTTCATGCTCACCTTGGCGTCGAATTCATGGCGCAGTTTTTCGGGGCCGCTGTGTACGGCGTAGTGTTTGGCCATGGCTGCCGATTTGAGGTAGGTGGGGTGGTCGCCCTGTAAACCCTTTACAAATGCGACGCCGATGCGGGAGGTCAGGTAGGGGTCTTCGCCGTAGGTTTCCTGTCCACGGCCCCAGCGCGGATCGCGGAATATGTTGATGTTCGGCGTCCAAAAGGTGAGTCCCTGGTAGCGGCCGCGGTAGCCGTTCGCCACCGATACGTTGTACTTCGCCCTGGCTTCGTCGGAAATGGCGTCGCCTATGCGCTGCATCAAATCCACATCAAAAGCAGCCGCCATGCCGATGGCTTGCGGGAAAATAGTAGCCCGGCCATTGCGGGCAACGCCGTGCAGACACTCGTTCCACCAGTTGTAGGCGGGCACATCGAGCCGTTCGACGGAGGGAGAGTTGTACATGAGCTGGCCGGCTTTTTCTTCCATCGTCATGCGGGATACGAGGTCGTCTATCCGCTTGTCGAGCGGCAGGGCAGGGTTTTGATAAGGGAATTTAAAATTCTGCGCTCCGAGGGAACAACTGAACGCAAGAATAGCGTACAGTGGCAGTATTATTTTTTTCATTGATGTATGAGTTAAGGATGGTTTATTGCTTTATTTGCCGCCGGTTTCCCCTAAAATCTATCACCTCTACTTCTTCGGCCTGCTCCGGCAGCCAGAGCCGGCGGGCCGATTGCGAAAGGAAGGAATGGCCGTAAGGCAATTCCACCCGGTAGGTGCGGCCATCTTTTAGGCGGACAATGGCGGCACAGTCCATTTGCTTTAGCGATAATTGTTGCCCTCTGGAGCCCGCTTTGCTGAAAACTTGTAAAGGCCCCCGGTTTTGCCCGGCAACGACCAAATGTTCTCCGCCGGCGCCTGCCAGTTCTATCATACTCTTGCCGTCGCCCGGGATGCAGATGCCGCTCTGTTGCATGGGCAGGGGGCTAAAGTTCCCTTTTCCATCTCCTACAAGCAGCAGCCCTTTCAGCGCATCGTGGCGACCCATGCTTACCTCGGCGCCATAGTCGTTGCCCGTGAGCAGCAGATCGGGAAAAACGTCGCCGTTGAAATCGCCCGTAATCATCCCGTAAACCGGGGCAACCTGGGCTTGCAGGGGCAGTTCGCTAAGCTCAAATTTTCCGTTGCCGAGGTTTTTCAGATAGCTCGTTTTTAAGTAATTGGCTTTCAGCACGAGCGGCTTAACGTCTGGGAAGTTATTCAGTACTTCCTGCATAGTTGCCTTGCCGTATTCCTTATGATAGAGGTACAGTTTTTTGACTTTGGTCAATTGTTTGTCCATATCAGATCTGCTGAAAAACGGAAATTCAGCAGGCCGGCCATTTTCGTCAGGAAACCAGATGGCAGGCAGCATATCGTATCCGGCGCTTTGGTTGAGGTCGGCAGCGGGGTTATCAGGATCTGTACTGTTAATATCAAAATCGGCAGCATACACGGCAATGGGGCGTTCATCGGTGGCTTTCAGGAGGGTGTTCAAACCGAGATTGCCCGCTACGTAGTCCATATCGCCGTCGAGGTCGAAGTCGGCAGCGACAAGGGAATTCCACCAGCCGATGGCCGGGGATGGAAGATTGGCGAAGGGCGATTGCGGCGCGCCCAGTTTTCCTTTGTTATTTTTTAAAAAAAAGAGGGGCATCCACTCTCCGGCCAGGAGCAGATCCTGCCAGCCGTCGTTGTCGTAGTCGGTCCACAGCGCGTCGCAGATGAGGCCGATATCGTCGAGGGCGGGGGCGACTTCTTTGTTGGCAAGGGTGAACTTCGGCCCCGCTCCCTTTTGGGAATCGTTGCGGAGTATATAACTGCTCACGGGTTTGGGGTATTCATAGGGCAGCACGCGCCCGCCCACAAACAGGTCGAGGTCGCCGTCGCGGTCGAAGTCGGCGGCTTTAACGCAGGAACTGCTCGAAAGGAAGTGGGGCAGGGCATTCGGCGCGGGTACAAACCGCCCATTATCGTTCACAAACAAGCGATCCTGGTAAACCGTATCGCTGATGGGAAATTCATAACCGCCGCTGGCGAGGTATAGATCCTGATCGCCGTCGTTGTCCGCATCGAAGAAAAGGACGCCGAGTTCTTCCTCTCGTTTTAAATCGCCGTTGGGGCCGGGCAGCAGGTCTTTTTGTTCAAAATTGCCGTCGGGTTTTTGAATAAAAAAACTGCCCTTGTTGAAATGCGAGCCGCTTACGTAGAAGTCGTCCAGACCGTCGGCATTTATGTCAGCAACGGCCATGCCGGGCCCGTATTGAGAAAGTTTGTGCATCAGGAGGCGCTGCACGTTAAAATCAATATAATCGCTTTCGGGGTGGGTGAAACGGAGCGGGGCGGATTGTACAAAAATGGGCGCTGAATATTTAGCAGGAGGCTGTTGACGGGGAGCGGCGTTTTTGATGTCGAGTGCCAATACCTGGTTAGCAGGCACGTTGGTAAGCACTTGCACCTTAGCCGGTGAATTGGGTTGCTCCGATTGCCAGGTGACGACTAAGCTGTCGAGGGTAGTCACGTTGCCCAATCCGAAGTATGCGCCACTCTCTACGGAAGAAAGATAACCCCGATAGGGCGTGTTTTCCCAAAATTGATTTTGGTTTTTTGAATAAAAAATCTGTACGGAAGCGCCTAAACCATTGCGGTTTAAATCTCCACCTGCAAACTTTATTTTCAGCCAGTGGGTGCTATCCGGACGGGTTTCGACGAGCGTGTTTTTGAATACAAAAGCGGCGTCGTTGATATTGTTTACCACATAATCGAGGTCGCCGTCGTTATCGAGGTCCGCGTAGGCTGCGCCGTTGGAAAAGCTGGGTAACGTGATGCCCCATTGTTGGGTTACGTTTTCGAAAACGGGTATAGAAGACGGGGTTGCCTTCCCTGTGGAATGGGTGGTCGTATTTCGATACGCGTAGTTTTTGATTTTTACCGAAGGAATCTCTTTTAAAAGCTGGTCTTTGGTAAGAAAACTTCCTTTTTCAGAGTTAAAGTCGATGAAGTCGCGGTCGGTTACGTCGTTGGGAAAGCCGTTGGTGATAATGATATCGCGGTAGCCGTCGCTGTCGAAGTCGGCCACGAGGGGCGTCCAGCTCCAATCTGTCGAGGAAATGCCGGCGAGCATGGCCGTTTCGCTGAAGTGTGGCAGGGGAGCAGCCTTAGCTGCGGGGGGTGCAGAAAAGGAACTCCCCTGATTAACCTGTAAAACATTCCGAACATATTGATATTGATAACCAAACTTCTCATTGTTGAGGTATGTGTTATAATTGTTTGGTGGCAGCATAGTCTTTCTGCGCAGGTTGTCTTCGGGCAGCATATCCACCGCCACGATGTCGGCCAGGGCGTCGTTGTTGAGGTCAACTACGTCGTTACCCATTGCCGAGTGGCAGGTGTGATTAAACAGCGCGGGGGCCTGGTCGGTGAAGGTGATTGGCGACGGTGGGGCCGTATTTGAGCCGTTGTTAATCCAAAACAGGTCATTGGTCAGGTAGTCGTTGGTAACGTAGACGTCTTTCCAGCCGTCCCGGTTAATATCGCAGATATTGACGCCCAACCCGAAGCCCTCGATAGTGATACCTGCCTCTTTAGACACGTCGGTAAATACAACGTGGTTATTTGGCCCAGGGTCGTTGCGCAGCAGCTTGTCTGTGCGGTGCGAAGTGCCGTCGGTGATTTTGTTGCGGTAGCGGTTGGGGATGGCGTTTTTGTCCATCTGATTGATGAGCAGGTAGCAGTCTAGATCGCCGTCATTGTCGTAGTCGAAGAAAGCGGCATTGGTGGTGTGGGTAGTGTCGGCGAGGTTATAGGCTTCGGCTTGTTCGGAAAAGGTGGGCAGCCCCTGTTGCTTGTTGTTGATGAACAGAGAATTAGCCCGGCGGCTGCCCGGCGTATGCGTAGAAGCGCAAACATAGAGATCGAGCCAGCCGTCGTTGTTGATGTCAACCACGGCTATACCGGTGTTCCAGCGATCCAAGGCGGAAACCCCGGCGGCTTCGGTCACGTCTTCGAACTTGAAATTGCCTTTATTCAGATAGAGTTTATTGCCCACCATATTGCCGGTAAAGAACAGGTCCTGCAGCCCGTCGTTGTTGAAGTCGCCGACGCCGACGCCGCCACCGTTGTAGATGTACTCGTAGGATAGGATATTAAAGGTGTCGTTTTCGGTAATTTGATTCGTAAAGTCGATGCCGGTTTCAGCGGGATCTAGTTGCTGGAACAAGGTTTTTTCCTTTTTGCCGCAGGCATAAAAAAGAAAAACTACAGATAACCCGAAAAGTAGAAATTTCGTCCCGTGCATATTTTACATATCAGTTTTCAGAAGCTGATAAAATACCGCTTCCGCATCGTTTCTCGCCACTAAAATCCCGGTATGGTTTTTTGTTTTAAATACTGCCGCATCCCGTACCTCGCCAGGCAAATAGATGCCTGATTCGGCAGGAGTGAGGTAGGTAAAAGCGCCGCTGCCGTTGCCTTTTAAAAAAACGCCCCGGCTTGAATCGTGCCGGCCCACCTCGGGTTTTAGCCCGTAGAAGTTGCCTCCGAGCCAAATGTCTTTCACACCGTCGCCGTTGAAGTCCTCGATGGCAATGCCGAAAACCGGGGCAACTTGAGCTTCCGGGGGCAATGCTTCGAGGCGAAAAGCACCCTTGTCGTTCCATACCACGGCGCTTTGCAGCCAATTGGCATTGTGCGGTACGGCGCCTTTTCGCTGGGTTTCGTCAAACATAGTTTCGTAGGTCAGGTGCGCGTAGTCTTCAAATTTCAACGCTTTCTTTTTCAGAGAGGGCACCTGTGCGGTCATGTCGAGTTTGCCGGCAAAAGGGTGGGGGGTAGCATCCAGGGGCGGATACCAGTTGATTACGATATCGCTTTTTTGGTTGTTGTCGAAATCCTTGACGAACATAGACAGGGGGCGCTCTTTGGAAGCTTTGAATTTGGTATTCAGCCCCCAGTTGCCGACCACAAAATCCATATCGCCGTCGGCGTCGAGGTCGGCGGGTTCGATGCAGGTCCACCAGCCGGAAAATGGGGTTTGGGTTTGTTTTTTAGAAAAAACAAAACGCCCGTATTGGTTTTCGAAATGCAGTACCGGCAGCCAGTCGCCCACTATGAGCAGATCCTGGTCGCCGTCGGCGTCGGTATCATTGAAAACGGCGTCGGTGACCATTCCGCAGTTGCCGAGGTCTTGCCGCGTCACGTCCACCCAGCGGCCCAACCCTTCGTTGAGAAGTAAGAAGCTGCGGGGCATCAGGCCGTAGTTGCCGGGCACGGCACGCCCGCCTATGAACAGGTCGAGGTCGCCGTCGAGGTCGATATCGCCGGGGGTTATGCAGGAGACCATACCCTGCGCTGGGGGCGTTTTCTGGGGGATATTTCGGAGATTGCCCTTGCCGTCGTTATCGTAGTAGAGTAGCTTATAGTAATCAAAACCCCGTTGAAACTCGTTGCTGCCAACGCCGAGCAATAGGTCGTTATCGCCGTCGCCGTCGGCGTCGAAGATGGCGCCGCAGGTAGTTTCCTTTTCTTTGTCTGCTTCCGGCTGCCAATTGGCTACCGCCTCCCAGCGGCCGTTTTTTTGGAAAAACAACTTGGCGCCGTCGCCGGCAGCGCCGGTGAGCACAATGTCTTCCAGCCCGTCGCCGTTGAGGTCGCCCCGGATGATTTTCGGACTTTCGGTAGAGAGCATTCTCGGTAGCAGGCGCTCGTGGTCGAAGTCGTTAAAGCGATTTTCCCGGTGGCGCGTATCTCCGCGAAGCCATTCAGCGGTAGCATCCCTCAAAAGCGGCTCAGATTGAGGGCTGGCCGGTACAAATTTTTCAGTGGCTTCGGTTTGTTTTACTACCAGAGTTTGGTCGGCGGGGATATTTTGGAGTACCTGCTTTCGCAAGTCGGGCCAGATGATTTCGAGTTGTTCTATCATTGTAGCCTTGCCCAGCCCGAACAACAAACCCGGCTCCACGCTGCTCTGGAAACCCCGCTGCGGGAAATGTTGCAGTACCTGCCGCCGGCCGTCCGCCAGTACAGTGACTTTTGCGCCGACACCGAGTTTGTTTTTGCCCTCGCCTTCGAATTTTACTTTCAAATAATGCGTGCCAGATTGTTCGTTGGTTTCGTTGCGGTAGATAAAGCAGGGCATATTTACGTTGTTCACCACGAGGTCGAGGTCGCCGTCGTTGTCGAGGTCGCCGTAGGCGGCGCCGTTTGAGAAACTGGGTTCACCCAGGCCGAGCTCTTTGGCTTTGTTTTGAAAAGTGGGTATAGAAGGTTTGATATTGTCGCTCAATTGGTTTACGAAGGCATAATTGGGCAGCGGGTTAGAGGGGAGGTACTTGGCAAAATCCCGCCAGTCAAACTTGCCTTTTTCAGCCACTATCTTTTTAACTTCTTCTTTATCGTTTACAAAATTGGTAAAATCGAGGTACATGATTTCTTTGTAGAGCGCGTTAGACACGAAAATGTCCTTCCAGCCATTGTTGTCGAAATCGAAAATGAGCGCCCCCCAACTCCAGTCGGTGGCCGATACGCCGGAGAGGTTGGACAGTTCCTGAAATTGGGCGTTGCCATTGTTGAGTTGCAGGCAGTTCTGGAGGATCTGGTAGTGGTAGTCCGCCCGGTATTTGTAGTCTTCGAGGTGGTAGGGGTCGAAGGCCGTCATAGCTTTGAGGCGGTAGTTGTCGGCGGCTAACATATCGGTACTGAATACGTCGCAATAGGTGTCGTTGTTGAGGTCGGCCACGTCGGCGCCCATACTGGATACGGAACAGAGGGAGGTACGAGAGGTGAGTTCTTCAGAAAACCTTCCACCCTTATTCAGGTACAGATAATCGCGTTCCCAAAAGTCGTTGCTCACGTAAATATCGGGCATCATATCGCCGTTGAGGTCGCTGACGGAGACGCCCAGGCCGAAGCCGATAGCGCTGGAATAGATGCCTGCTTCGTCGGTCACATTGGTAAAAAAGGCGCCGTCATTTCTAAAGAGTTTATCACCCCCGAGGGAATCTTTTTGCAGACGGGTGCTTTTAAATGGGTCAATTCTTTCCGGGTTTTTATAAGAGTTATTCAAGATATACGCATCGAGGTCGCCGTCGCCGTCGTAATCGAAAAAGGAGGTATGGGTAGTAAAACCTTTATCTGCCAGGTTGTATTCGGCGGCTTTTTCTGTAAAAGTGAGGTTGCCGTTGTTGATAAACAACTCATTTTCCTTGTTATCCCCGGCCACGTCGCCGGAGTTGCAGACATAAATATCGAGCAGTCCGTCGCCGTTCACGTCGGCCATAGCCACGCCGGTGCTCCAGCTTTTAGTGCCGGCCACTCCCGCTTTTTCGGTGATATCTTCAAACTGCCAATTGCCTTTGTTGAGGTAGAGTTTATTGGGTTGTAAATTGGCGGTGAGATAAATATCCGCCAGGCCGTCGTTGTTGATATCGCCGATGGCTACGCCGCCGCCGTTGTAAAAATTGCGGTAGGTAAGAATATTGAATTGTTCGCCGTCTTCCACTTTGTTCACAAAATCAACGCCTGTCTGTTTCTGCGTCATTTTGATAAAGCGCACAGGCGTATCTGAGTTTTGGGCAGGATTACAGCCGGCCCAAAGCATTCCCAATGAAAATAATAAGTATAGATTTTTTGTCATACAACCCGTTTGGGGGTTAGAGAGGAGAAGCAGTCGCAAAACTGCTTCTCCTGAAATATTGCTGATTATGATTGGCAAATGAAAAAAGACAATGCGCAGTTTAGCTAAATCCAATCGCTCAACTGCCGAAGGGGGCACTAAGCCCTACTAAACAGGCACTAAAAATATTAATACCCATCGTTTTGTCTCAATTGTGGGGTACCATTCACCTTACTCAATTCGATTTGTACCGAAGGTAGCGGATAGAGTATATGCCGGTCTTCAAATCCGCCTGAGGCATCCAGGTAGGTGCGTTTGGTCTTTTCAACAGCGAGGTATTCGTTGTTGATCACATCTTTTGCTACACCCCAACGGCGCAAGTCGAAGAAGCGATGACCTTCGAGGGCGAGTTCGAGTTTGCGCTCGAAACGAACGGCGTTGCGGGCGCCGTCTTTATCCGTCCAGGGCGTATTGTAAAGCCCCACCTGGTAAGTCGCCCAGGTTATACCGGGGTCGTTAAGGTTAGTGGCGCCGCCATCGGGGCCCTGGGCGCAGCCGGCTGCCCGGGCGCGTACCATGTTTACCAGTTCTCTAGCCCTTTCGAGGCTACCTATTTCTACTTCGCATTCGGCAAGCATCAGCAGTACGTCGGCGTAGCGGATGATAGGCGTGTTGATCGTGCTGAGTTGCTGGTTGCTCCAACTGCTGGCGGCATTTTCGCCCGGGTCGTGGATAAACTTCTTGGCGCTGTAAGGACCAGCCCAGGCTCTTGCCCGAATCCAGGCGGGGGAGTGGTTACCATAAGTGAGGAAGGGCACGTCGTCGCGTCCTACCGTCCAGTCTACGCGTGGGTCAATCGGGTCGGATGCGGCGGCGTCGGCATTGTTGTAAGTAGAGATCATAGGCAAGCCGTTAGCGTCTACCTTGTGCGAGTTCACCAGGTTTTGCGAAGGCTGGTGGAAGCCGCAGCAGGAGAAAGTACCGCCACCGTTGGGGTACCTGAGGCGGTCGGCGAAGTTGCCGTTTTGCCCTTCTGAAGTACCGTCATTGACAGAGGCCTGGATAGAGAAGATCATTTCAGAGCCGTTCTCGTGTTCCTGGGTAAATACATCATGGAAACAGGGTAATAATGCGTATTTCCCGCTATTGACTACGGCGTCTAACTGAGTTTTTGCCTTGGTAAAATCGCCGGTATAGAGATACAACTTGCCGAGGTAAGCCTGAGCAGCGCCTTTGGTAGCACGGCCTACAGCGCCTTGCGTTTCGGGTAGGTTATCGATAGCAAACTGGAAGTCTTCGATCATGCGAGGTACGATATCCTCGGTATTTGGTTTGCGGAAATCCAGGTCGGTCTCGTTGTAGTACGGTACATTTTTCCATATTTTCCAGGCGTCGAAGTGGTAGTGGGCGCGAAGGAAACGGGCTTCGCCTTCAATTCTTCCCTGTTCCTGTATGTTTGCCGATTTCTTCATCAAATTGATGGTAGCGTTTGCACGAGCGATACCTTCGTAAAGCGCCCTGAATTTTACGTTCAGGTATACGTTACCGGGCGCCCATTGGAAGAGTTCCACTTGCTGGATTTCAAGCTGGTCGCCGGGTTCGGAGCCTTTGTAGGCTTCGTCGGAAGGCACGCTGCCCCATACCCAGTTACTGCCGGCGCCGCCCCAGGGTGGGCTGAAAGTGCCCCAGTCGTCATTCCAGCCGTCGAGCATAGAATAAGCAGAAATGAGCGATGCCTCCACGCCCTGTTGGTTGCCCAGCGTGCCCTCGTCGAGCGACGCTTGCGGAGGCGCCTCGAGGAAATCATCGCTGCAAGCGACGATCATCGCCCCCATTAGGACCAGTCCAAGTACAATGAATTTGATATTTTTCATAAGTAGTTAGATTATTTTGATTGATTAAAAAGCAGCATTCAAGCCAAACATCCAGATTTTATTAGCCGGATAGTTGCCGAAGTCGAAGCCGTTCCATTGGTCGGCATTCAAACCATCTTGTACGCCAAAGTTAGACGGAGCGGGGTCAAGACCGGAATAACCCGTAAGCGTAAGCAAGTTTTGCGCTTGTACATACAAACGGAGGCTGCTGAAGATATTGCCGACTTTCGGGAAGGTATAACCTATCGAAATGTTTTTCAGGCGAACATAAGAAGCATCCTCTACGTAAAAAGAGCTGGGTACCTGGCTGAACGTATCGTCGATGTCGAGTTTGGGAATGCTGCCGCCGGTATTCGTTTCGCTCCATGAGTCCGTCAACACGCTCTTGCGAACGTTTGAGTTGAACAAGCCAAATGTATCAAAAAGTTTGTTGTATTGGAATATCTGGTTGCCCACAGAGGTAAACAGGAAAATCGACAGGTCAAAGTTTTTGAAATTGACGCCCAGGTTGAGGCCGCCCACGAAATCGGGGTGAGGCGAGCCGATTACGCCTTTGTCGGCGTCGTCGATTTTGCCATCGGGTACGCCGGTAAGTACGCCGTCGGCGTCAAAACCGTCAATATCTTTGAAACGAAGGCGACCAACTTCCGCGCCATCCTGTGTGGCGTGGGCGTCTACTTCGGCTTCTGATTGGAAGATGCCGTCGGCGGTGTAACCGTAGAAGGAGGAAATCGAGTAGCCCAGTCTGTTGATGGACACCAGACCGATACGGGAGTCGAAGCCGCTGGAGTAGAAAGCGTCCGAGCTGCCGTCGATGGAGATGATTTCGTTCTGATATCTGGAAAACGTAAGACCCAGATCGAAGCTCAGGTCGGCATTAACCTTGGCCTTGTAGTCGAGGCCGATGTCAAATCCTTTATTTTCCATTTTACCAATGTTTACAAAAGCCGGAGCTGCCGTACCGGCGGTACCTGGCAGTGCAGCGGGGAAGAGCAGCCCGTCTACGGTACGCTTGTAAACGTCCAGGACGAAGTTAATTTTGCCGTCGAGAATCGAGAGATCCAAACCGGCGTTGGTGGAGACGTTTTCTTCCCATTTCGTATCGGCGTTACCCCTGTTTGTTAAAGCATAGCCCGTAGTAACTCCTGTCTGCTGCCCGCTGATGTCATAGAAGGTAGAAGAAGGGCCGCCGCCAAACCGGTCGAACGCATTGCCGCCGGGCACGCGCTGGTTGCCCGTGACGCCCCAGCCAAAGCGGAGCTTGAGGTCGCTGATAAAGTCAAGCTCTTGCATAAAAGATTCTCCGCTGACCCTCCATCCCACGCTGACAGCGGGAAATACGCCGTATTTTTCGTTGCCGAAGTTGGAAGACCCGTCGCGGCGGATGGTAGCGCTCAGGATGTACTTGTCGTTGTAGGCATAGTTCAATTTAGCGAAAGCAGAAGCTAAAGCCGCCGTGAAGCCGCCGCTGTATACTACCCTTGAGCCGGGATCGGCCAGGCCGGTGTTGAGGTACCAACCGTTGATGTTGGTAGAGAAATAATTGGCCAGGCTGCCGCCGATATTGCGGTAGTTGCCTTTGATAGCTTCGTAGCCCACCATTACGCCGAGGGCATGAGCGCTCCCAAGCGTTTTATTGAAAGCCAGCGTGTTTGTCCATGTCCAGGTGAGGCCGTTGCTCCAATCTTCAGTCCAACCGTTGGAGGAATTAAATTCCCGGTTTTCGAAGTTGGGAAAGTTGAAACCGCCTGTATAGTTCTGGTAGAAATCTACGCCAAAGCTGGTACGGGCTTTTAATCCGTCCAGTATGGTGAGTTCGGCATACGTATTTCCGAGAATTCTGTAGAACGTGCCTTTGTTGTCCTTTGCCCTGGTCAATGCAGCGATAGGGTTGCTGCCGTTGCTCATACCGGGCGCTTTGTCGCCGGCGAAGTTGCCGCCCACGTCGTAAACAGGGGTAAGCGGGTTCATCAGCGTTACCCAGGTCATTACGCCCTGCTCGTCCTGGTTGCCACCGCTAACGCCGTCGTTACCCACAGAAGTAATTCGGGAGAGCGACAGGTTTTCGCCAAGGACCACGCGCTTGCCTACGTTAAACTCCGTGTTGGCTCTAAGTGACATGCGCTTGAAGTAGTTGTTCAACATCGTACCCTTGTTGTCGGTATAGCTGGTCGAGAAATAGTAGCGACCGTTTTCGGTACCACCTGAAACGCCTATGTTATGTTCAGTCAGTACGGAAGGGTCAAAAACCTCGTCAAACCAGTTGGTGCCGTTCGGGTTGCCTTTTACGATAATGTTATCAGGATAGCTGTAAGCTGATTCGTCTGCCGTATTGCCGGCCGGGAATGTGTAAGTAGGCAATTTGCCTCTGCCCTGGCCATAAGGGTTGGAAGCATCCACCGTTTTTCCGGCATTTTCGTATTTGGTCCAGATATAATCCGAATAGTCCAGCGGATTAGAAATGAGATAGTCCGTTGTATTGATGGGATTTTGCCTGCCCACATAAGCGTCATACGTCACTCTGGTCTTGCCCAGTTTCCCCTTTTTGGTAGTCACGATAACAACGCCGTTGTTGGCACGAGATCCGTAGATAGAGGCAGAAGAAGCGTCTTTCAACACCTGAATACTCTCGATGTCGTTTGGATTAAAGCCTGTACTGTAAGAATCCTCCACTGGTACTCCATCAATGACGTAAAGCGGGTCGTTGTTTTGAAACGAGCTGATACCTCTAATACGGATAACAGCGCCTTCTCCGGGTTCACCCGAGGTGGATACCGTGACGCCGGCGGCCCTGCCTTCCAGTTTTTGGATAAAACTGGTAGCGGCTACCTCGTTTAATTCTTCGGCGTTGACCACTGCCACCGCACCGGTAATATCCCGCTTTCGCTGCGTGGAATAGCCTGTTACCACTACTTCGCTAAGCGCGGTGGTACTGGGTTCCATGGCATGGTCAATCTTGCCGTTGTCGCCTACAACCACCGTATACGAGTTGTAGCCGGTAAAGGAGAATTGGAGTGTCACCCCCTTTTCCACCCTCAGCTCGTAGCTGCCATCAGTCTCGGTGACGGTTCCTGTGGTAGTGCCCAATACCAGGATGCTGACACCGGGCAAAGGTAATCCGGTTTCATCCGTCACCTTGCCGCTTACGGTCATGTTTTGGGCTGATGCGCTTGAACCGAACAGCAGTAGGAAAAAAAATGAAATGCCCACTGTTTTCAGCAAGGTAAGCATCCCACGAGGTTTAGATAAATGTTTACGCTTCATACGTTATTGATTAGTGTTAACAAAATGATATCCAAACGCTTATGATTGTTTATCTTAAGCGAGTATTCTTTTCATGACGATTAATTGGGGGGAGTCATGAATACCACTATGTTAATCTTGTCCAAAATTGTACCTGCCTTGACCTTGAACTTGCCACAGACTGGCAATAGGTCAGCATCATTGTCGCGATAGGTTTTTATTTGGGCGCTATTTCTTTGTTGTTGAAATATGGAAATGGCGGCCTTTGCTCTAAAGAACAGCTCCAAAAGTTACTGTTTGCTGTGAACTTTTGTTGTGTGCGTTTTTTAAATTAAAAAATAAATTTTAATCATGTCAAAATATGCAGAACAAAGAAAGGCAATAAGGTAATTTCGACGAAGGAAAGGTATACTGCAAAACATCGCCGGCAGGAAGAAAAAAATACGTCAATAGTACGTCAGTTTATTGATAGTGCTCCAGAAACCCGCAGATACTCAGTCCGTCTTCGATACCTAATTTCTTTCTGAGTCGGAAGCGGGCTGTTTCGGTGCCCCGCATAGAGAGGTGGAGGCGCTGGGCAATTTCTTTGGTGCTAAGGCCCATAATCAGGTAGGCGCACATTTTGAGTTCGGGAACGGAGAGGGTAGGGTGGTCGTTTTTTATTTTTTTAAATAAATCACTGTGCAGCAGATTGAAATGTTCTTCAAAAGCGGCCCAGTCGTCGGTGCTGTTGAGGTGCGCATCCACCTTCGACACCAATTTTCGCAAGGACGATTTGAGTGTTGTCAGGCTATCGACGTCGGAGGCGGATTGGAGTATATGCTTAAGTTCAAGTAGCAGGTCATTTTTTGCCACTAATAAAAGGGCAGTAGAAGCCAAATCCCGGGTTTTTGTTTTGAGTTCCGCTTCCAATTGGCGGCTTCTTTTTTTGAGTTGATCTGTACCGGGGCCGGAGCCTGATTGTTCGTCCAGCGATTTTTCGAGGCAGGAAAGCCAGAGAGAAAAAGCCTGGTCGTACAACCCTTTTTGGGGCTGCGGCTCGTGAATAATAGCGGGTTTAATGTTAGAGAGTGCCTCTTGCAGGTTGCGGTAAACTCCGATTGCGAGGCCTGCTGCTTTTGCCGCACCCACGGCGCCGGTGGTTTCCACCACCTCGATTTGGCTGCCGAGCATGGTTGCCAGGGTCGTCGAAAAAGTCTTTGACTGAAACATATTGTCGTTACCCACCCGGATAAGGTCCGCGTTCAGCCCCATTTCCTTTAAAATATTAATGCCATAGGCAAAAGAAAAAGCCACTCCTTCGAGTGCTGCCCGGTAGAGATGCCCCCTCGTATGGCGATTGAATTGAATATTGAAAACATGCGCATTGGGGTTGCGGTTATCGAGCATGCGTTCGGCGCCGTTTCCGTAGGGGAGCATACACAGGCCTTCGGAGCCGACCGGCACGGTAGACACCATGCGCTCCATATCGGCATAAGTATGAGAACCCCTGGCTACCTGGTGTTTTATCCAGCTATACTGTATGCCTGCTCCATTGAGGCAAAGTAATACCCCGATGCGGTTGAAAGCTTGTTCGTAGTTGACATGGGCAAAGGCATTCACCCTGGATTTGCTGTCAAAAACCGGCTGGTCGACGATGCCGTACACGACGCCCGACGTGCCGCAGGTGGCGGCTACTTCTCCGGGGTGCATTACATTGAGGCTCAGTGCATTGCATGGCTGGTCGCCTGCCCGGAAGCTCACGGGTGTACCTTCAGCCAGGCCGGTGCGTTCGGCAGCTTTTTTTGTTACGGTTCCTTGAAGAGAAAAAGTAGGCGTCCTGTTAGGAAGCAGGCTTTCATCGAGTTGGAAATAGTCGAGCACTTCTTTGGCGATCTCTTTTTTTTTGAAATCCCAGAAGATGCCTTCCGTTAAGCCGGGTATCGTTGTAGCGACCTCGCCGGTCAACATCATCGCGATAAAATCTCCCGGCAGCAGTATTTTGTTTATTTTTTCATAAATGTGCGGTTCGTTATCTTTCACCCAGCGAAGTTTGGAGGCTGTAAAATTGCCTGGGGAATTGAGCAGATGTTGGAGGCAAAAGTCTTCGCCGATCTCCAAAAAAGCTTGTTGCCCAATGGGCACGGCCCTGCTGTCGCACCAAATGATAGCGGGGCGGAGCACCTGTTTGTCTTTGTCAATCAGCACCAGTCCGTGCATTTGATAGCTAATGCCTATACCTTTGATGTCGTGGGGTGAAATACCCGTTTTTTCAATAAGTCGCTGTGTGGCCACGCAAAGGTCTTGCCACCACAGCTCCGGTTGCTGCTCTGCCCATCCGCTTTGCCGGGCCAGCATATCCATTTCTTGCTCGGGATAACTTGTCAGCGCCACCATTTGCTGGGTGTCGGTGCGCACCAAGGCGGCTTTGATCGTAGAACTGCCTATGTCGTAGCCCAGGAGGTACATTATCGAAGAGGGTTTAAGTACTTCAAATGTACGTCAAAATTTGGAAGAAAAGCGGAGTAGCGGGATTTTATTGTGGGGTGGGGGAGGGCGCTCGGCACCCATATTTCGGCCCGCCGGGCCTCGCTAACAAATTATTTAACCACAGATTTTCACAGAGTTACACAGAGGGAGCGCAGAGTCATAATAACGCTCACTCTGTGGAAACTCTGTGTAACTCTGTGTGCCTCTGTGGTTAATAAATATCGCTATGGTGTTTGCATGTACACGAATTGTATGCAAAAATTTAAAGAGACAAAGTAGTATTAACCAGATGTAATTCCTAAAAAAAGGCCGTTCCGCTTTCGCGAAACGACCTTTGTGTGTCGGGGTGACAAGATTTGAACTTGCGACCACACGCCCCCCAGAAGTAAAAAGGGGTTGTTTTGACTAGTGAAATGTATAGAATGTCAATGCCTTAGGCATATTTAAAAACGGCATCTCTAAACACAAGTCACTACCATGTCACTAGCAAACATTTGTACCGTACTCTACAAAAACAAGCCTCTATCCAACGGTAAGTACGCCGTAAGACTTAGGCTCTACTTTGGCAAGGAGCATTTTATCTCCCTGGGGGAATCTGCCCTACCCAGCGAGTGGAATGAGAAAGCTGGAAGGTTCAACAGCAGAGCCGAAAATCAAGAGGCTCGCAACGTGTACCTTATTAAGAAGGAGAAGGAAGCGCGGGAGATCATCGCTGCGATGCCGGTGTTTTCCTACGAGGAGTTCAAAAAGAAGTTTAAGGGAGTCTCCACTTCTTTTACGGTGTCCGAGTTTTTGGATGACTTCATTTCGGAGTTGAAGCAGAAAGGAGACATCGGCAACTCGAACAAGTACACACAACTCAATCAGATGCTTGATAAGTTCAAATCGGGTAGCATCACATTTGCTGATATTACCTACGTTTTCCTTACCAAGTTTGAAGCGTTTGTTTTGGGTAGAGGAAATGCAAAGATCACTGCACATTTCTACATGCGTACACTTCGCAGTATGTGGAACCATGCAAGGAAAAGAGGCTATGTTGATCTTGCAAGTTACCCATTCAAGAACACGGCCAACCCTGACGGTTACTCGTTCTCGCACTTGAAAGGTGGTTACAATCCGAAACCACTTTCAGCGGAATCATTGCAAAAGCTTGGATCGTTCGACAGGGACAAGTATCCGCATTACGCTTTGTCGTACGACATTTGGGTGTTTTCACTTTTTACGAATGGGGCAAATTGTATTGATGTACTACTTGCAAGACACGATAAGAACATCGTGCAGGGTCGTTTTGTGTATGATAGGCAGAAAACGAAAAGAAGGTATTCAATCAAGATTCATCCAGTTGTTGCTGGTATTATTCAAAGGTACGCTGGTGGTACTTACATTTTCCCTGTAATGGAAAGTGCCCCAAGAGACAAGGAAGAACAGTATAAGTTTATCAGGTTGGCGGAAAGGCAAGTTAACAAGGACATGAACAGGATTGCTAAAATCTTGGGCATACCTGAAAAGATCACAACCTATACAGCCAGGTACACTTACACGGACATCCTCATAAGACAGAACGCACCGCTTACAGCGATTCAGCAGAAACTTGGGCATGAGGATATTTCCACTACACAGCACTACTATCAAAAGCACACCCAAACAGAAATGGATGACCTGGATGAGTTGATTTCAATGTGAGAGTATGAAGTCCCTTGACTTTCGTTTACAAATGGTTATACGACTAGCATTGTTAACCAAAAAAATGACTAGTCATCATGGCAGACAATGTAGTATCAACCGAAAAAAAGACCCGTGCTCCTCGTGGCACTGGCCAGGTTCGCCAAAAGCGTGAACCTGAAACGCCCGAACAGAAAGTGATCCGCATCCAAAACGAGATCAAAAACCTCGAAAAGGAAAAACGCCGACTTGACCTCGAAATCAAGAAACGCCAACTGGAACTTGAGTTCCTCAAGGAAGACGGCGAATAACTACACGCAAGGCGGAGTACACAGCTCATCATCAGGTTACTGGTGATGAGTTTTTTTATTTCACGAAAACCGCTTATTTTTGTACTGTCCCGTTAAGGGCGCATTTACTTCCTTAAACATTCACATGTTAACGGAAAAGGAGCTAGGGGAAATCCTATCCAAGGTTGATCTTACTTGATTTACAGAAGTAGTAAGAGGAAACCTCAAAAGGTACGTAGTTGGTTTTACGCACAACACAGAGCGGACACTGCAATTGCTTATTGCTCAAATGAATTTTTACTGAACGTTCTGCGACAACTTAACTGTTGGATGACGATTAGATCAGGAAACAGATCAAGTTGTAGTGGACGTTGGTACTAGTACAGATGACTTAGTAGAGGCGGTATTGCTTTGTTACCAGTACAACCAAAAGTGCATTTGGGATTCTTACAGGAAATGTGAAATCAATCCACATCATCCAGAGAGGGCTATACCCTAGCTCTCTTTACAAGGCTAGTACTTTTCGCACATGACCTTTTAGTTTTGCTAGGTCAGATTGATTGTGGATTTTCCCGTCCGTCAAAGACAATAGCAAATAATGCTTTCTCATTTCGTATTGAGTAGGAATAAATACCATACTGTACTGATTTGCTACACCAAAGCAAGATCAACTACTTCGCCAGTCAACTTTATCCATTTACCAAAATCAGTTTGCACGTCTTTCGCTAATGCAAAAAACAAGTAGTCCTCCAATCCCTTTTTGTAAATGTCACTTTCCAAAATCCTACTCATTGTTGCTTTCATTGTTCCTTCGTGCTCGAAGGTGAACAATCCCCTTTCAGCGGTTTCTTTCTTGTAGTGAATTGCGGCAACGCCTTGTGCTATTGCTTGAGAGATTTTTGCAGCCTTATCCACAATGTTTTTGGTATTGTCTCCTCTAAACACTTCAAGATGATACAGTCTTTGTTTGCCTTTGTTGAAGCAAAGCACTCCATCAGGAACAATTACACTACCGTCATTGAGGTGTAGTTTCGTTGCTCTTTCCTTTCCTCGGAAGTGGTAATACGGATAAAAAAATTCAGTGGTGTGGTTGTTCTTAGCAATCCATTCATCATAACTGATCCACGTATCAACGAAGTTCACACGGTGCAAGTAATCCATTCTGACAACATCTCTTGTGTGCTTTGGGTAAACAATGTCCGTTACTTCCCGATTTCTGTCTTGGTAAATACTTGCTCCTAGCGGAGTAAGGAAATACCAATAGGGATGTTTCCTTAGATCAGTTGTGGTGTATTTTAGGACTTTGACGTATTTCCAATCAATCAGTAAATTCATTTCTGGGCGTGAGTTTCCGATTACACCAACTTTTAGCCTTTGCATTTGTGGCAAAGTCAAATAACCATACCTAGCAAGTGCGGTCATTGCTCTGTCCTGTAATGCCCTGATGTCTCCTTTGTCTCTACTCATCTTTGAATTTGGGTGTAAATACGTCACTGTCAGGTTGTCTCTCTTTGAGTGGGCGATAGTATTTATCAAGTTGTTGTTGCTTCACTTTCTGCCAATCATCAAATGACATAGCGCCTGCATTCTTGAGGTTCTTAGTACTTGGGTGCAATATAAATGCTTTCTTTTTCCCGATTTTGACGTAAAATTTGTGTTCTGGCAAAGCTTCAAGTACTTTTCTGTCAACTCCCAAAATATTTGACAATTCGGGCGCTTTGCTGGTATCGTTCAACATACCGACAATCTTTACCTTGGTGTTTCCTGCAACTGCATCTCTAATTGTCCCGTTCATCTCCTGGTACAATGTTTGGCTTGCTAGGTAAAGATGTATTGCAAACGCTCTGCCCTCATTTAGTAATTCCTTGATGTCATCATTGATATAGTTGTGGAACTCATCAACGTAGAGATAGGTTGAAACTCTTTTGTCCTCATCTTCCAAAGCTCTTTGGAAAATGATTGATTGAATAAGTGAGATTACAAACTTACCAAAAAACAAACTAGGCTTTGGGTCGAGCTTGCCTTTTGATAAATTTACAATCACAAATTTCTTGCTGTTGATTGCACTGTCTAGGTCAATGGTACTTCTGCCAGTAACAAGGTCTTTAAGGTTACCACTGTTAAGCATGTTTTGTAGCTTGTCCCTGACTGCATCTTTCGTTTGTGTTGGCACGGTAAAACCTCTTTGGAACATTTGCCTATGTTCATCGTTCGGACTTTTTGAACCTAGCGCAAGTAAGTCTGATACATCGCTACCGTCAAACAAACGTAACAGATCGGTCATGTCTCCATCTTCTTTAAGCATCACAACACAAATTGCAGGGTAGAGATACGTTTGCATCTTTTCCGTAAACTTTGCATCAGCATCAGCAAAAATTTGAATGAGTGCTTGCATGATCTGGCTTGCACGTTTCTCAATTATCAGTTTGTACTTGCGATCCTCAAAGTACTCTGACTTGTTCGGCATGTCGAACGGATTGATTACTGGTGTCATATTCCGATCCAGGAACGGATCAATGTAAATCAACCTGTCAGGATTAATGAGGTTTATGCTATGTCTAGCAAGTTGCAGCGCTGCATCACCTTTTGGGTCAATAAACACAACCGTTGACGTACCTCTTTTTACGTCCTGAATTATTTGGTTTTTCATCAATTCCGTTTTCCCGCAACCACTAGCGCCAATGCAGTACGTGTGCATTCTCCTGTCCTTAGCTGGAATTTCCACGTTTACCCATGTAAAAAAAAATTCCCAAAGCTGCGGATTAACTTTCTTCATAAAGTCAAAATAACCCTGTTCGTTTGGCGCATTCCTTGTCTTAAATAGCTTTCGTTTTTGGGCATTCGTTCCAGTGAGTAGGTAGATATTCTCGGTAATGGGTTGGTCGAACAAAGACAGATATTCATCGTAGGTCACGAACCTCGTTCGTAGCCATTCCCTGAAAACCATGTTTGTTATTAGGTTTTCTGGTAGGTAGTTAAGCAGTGTAGGCGGTGGGGTATCAGCTATGTGCTGGTACATGATCTGGTTGACTATCTCCATATCCATGCACCACCGAGTACCGCCAATGTGGTGCTGGCTTTCGGAGCCGATCAGATGGTAAGGTAAATCGTGCTTTGCCATATACTTTTTGGTATGC
This sequence comes from Saprospiraceae bacterium, assembly GCA_016787505.1. Taxonomy (GTDB): domain Bacteria; phylum Bacteroidota; class Bacteroidia; order Chitinophagales; family Saprospiraceae; genus JABWBR01. The sequence continues at coordinate 36,751 of JAEUUQ010000035.1, forward strand.
GTTTTCGTGTGTGTGCAAAGGTACAAAGTAAACCATATATTCTACTGAATATGATTGTCTTACGCGAAGTCAAGGCGATGCAACTCATATCACTTTCGTGATATGTTTTTTACTGGGCGAAATTGGGCGCCGTTGGCTTGGGTATCGAGCGTGATGAGTTGGCTTGGTGTGGTTGGTTACACCTTATATAATATAGGTGTCGGTGCGACCTAGTGAGGACTTGATATGTGACCTGGGCGGTACACCTTAGAGAGTGTTGACTAGTAGGTAGGTACTGGATACTTTACACCTTGAAGCCTTCTACAAGATGCAAGACCAACGGTGGAAACAACCAACTAGCAACTACTCCAATCAAGGTTTTACCAAACCCACCTCGGCGGCGGCCAGACCTCCCGGCGGTCGGAAGCGGTGTGGAATCGTTTGCAAACGGCGGGCAAAAAATAATATGGTGTCACATTTACTTTTAATCCTTTCGCCATGTGAGTAGAAATTGAAAACCAAGAAACACAAAATCAAGAAGTAGCAGAAACAGCAACTGTTGAAAATGCAGAAACTGAGAACGCAACACTTGAAGAAGCAAGTGACGAAGCAAGTGATATTGCAGATGTAGCGTAGTTCTTTTACGAAAAGCCTTTATTGGCTTTTTTGTTTACATGAAAAATACGAGTGACAAAAAATCCCTTGATTTTCAGAAAAAAAAGATTACCATTAAACCACAACCAAACAGATGGATGGTTGTCCAGGCGCTACACTGGCTGATTGATTAGCATATTTATAATCTTTAGTCTCATACCATGAAATTATCAAACAGCCAAATAAAGGCACTCGCAAGAAACATTTACGCAGAAATTCAATCTGCACAAAAATCAAAACTTGAGGAGAACAAAAAACAATTTATCAAAGAAGTGGTCGGAAAGTTAAAAAAGTTAAATCTACCGTTCAACGTTGTTGACGAAAAGTATGTAATAGGTATTGCGTTTAGTGAAGACATGATAAAGGAAATACTTTGAGAAAAATGCAGACTTAATCCATTTCACAAATCCTTGGAAGATTTAGCGGGAGATTATGTTGAGACAATAACTAGGTACGGCAGAAGCACACGCCTTGGTAAGATGTACAGTCAAGAAGATATAGAGCAAGAAATCATTATTGCTACAATAGGCAATGACAACGTTGAAACGTTAGTATCAACAGTGAAAGGGAAAATTATTTGATAATTTTGGCTTTATTTATGATTTATGTTTTGAAATATGCAAAAAACGCAAGCACAAAAAAGACGGGAGCAAGAGAAATTAGATTTCACTTGCTCGCTAGATCGTGAGGATAAGTGATATTCAGATTGAGTAAAGAATTATAACTACATAATCAGATTGCTTGGTGAAATCAAAAAACGACAACTAAAAATCGAAAAATCAATTGAGGAATGAGACGAAGTTGAGGGATTAAGAATGATCCAAGAAGTAATAGCGGAAATGCAAAAAGTGAATGAATAGATTTGTTTACTTAGACCGCAATCAGTTGCGGTTTTTTTGTTTGTGATAACTATTTTCGGTTGTTGTAAAATCGGTCGAAGATTGCACTATCATCTAGTCATTGATTTATCAACTCCCTTATTTGACTAATGCTGTTTTTTGATACCTTAAATCTAAACCTATCAAATGAGTTATGTTGTCGAGTTCAAACAAATAGGTTTTCAACATTGTTGTTTTCGGTGTTATCGTCTTTGTGGCAAGCGACCATAGATTTATTTTTTAAGTCCAAGCCTAAAAAGGCATTTGCTACAAGCCTGTGAACTAGGTACTTTTTGTCCAAAAAGTGAACTTGCAGAAATCTCTGTTTTGCCATAGTTCGTTTACAAGTATGTTGCTGACATATAATCTCCTTTCACTCTAAAGGTCAACTTAGCCATACCTTTTTTATTTCTCAATTACTAGAGGCAAGTACATCATATTTACTAGTAGAGATGCTTGTTCTTTTCCGTTCCATAATAAAAACTCTTATAAGATAAAGTAAGGTGCAACAATCACTAAGTGATTTCCTTACTCTATTTTATAAGAGCCTTGATGTGATTGTTGCAGCACTAAAATAGTCAATGAGTACAAAAAATCAAGTACATTTTCTTGGCTTATGTTAGCCATTATGAACACTTAGTTATCACTAAATCATCAAAATATTTGACTTTCTCACTTTGCCGGATTATACTTATACCGTTAATTATTTATCACTTATGTCAACACCCATGAAACGACATCAAAAATTCCTAATTGCAGCAGCCTTGGTATTCTGATTATTGTTTATTGCCTGTAAGACACATGCGAGTAATTGTGAAGGGCAACTAAACATGTATGCAGTATCGGTAAGATTGCTTGATAATCAGATGCAACATTCGGACATGGCATCACTTAGATTGCAACAAGTAATGAAAGCGAGACTACTCAAGATGATGCAAAAAGTATGCAAGTAATTATTTATCATTTTTTGCCTTACAATGCTACAAAACTACACATCTCACTTCTACTATTACTTCTTGGATTGAGTTACGCTAACACTCAAGAAACAAGGCTCACTATACTTCAACTTAATACCTACGGCGTGATATAGGTACGGTGAAGTCGTACATGTTCCGAAATGAATTGAGGTAATTTAGTCTTGATTTCGGGAATAATCTGATTATCATTATCGTAATCAAAAGCGTCCAAACTTTTGACGATTGTGTAGGGCTGCCAATGGCGGCGATACGGTGGCGTACTTTGCGAGAGCGAGGAGGGACACAATCGAGAGACACTTAGTTCTGGACGCTCTAAGTGTCTTTTATTATTTAGAAATTGAAATGTCAAAGATTACAGTCAAAAAAGATAAAAACAATCCATACCTACTTATGGACAAAACAGGTTTACAAGACGTAAGGCTTTCACGAAAAGCAAAGTGAATACTGGCTTACCTATTATCACTTCCTGATGATCGACAGATATATGTGTCAGAACTGACAAAGCATAGCAAAGACGGTAGAGATAGTACAACCAACTGAATTAGTGAACTGGTAGAACTTGGCTATATAACCAAAGTACACTCTAAGAACGAGAAAGGCCAGTTTGTATGCTATGACTATTGTATATACGAAAAACCAGTATTGGAAAAACCAGTTACGGGAAATCCGAAGCTGGATAATCCGAAATTGGAAAACCCGAAACTACTAAGTAATAATATAGACTGAATAATAACTGAGCCAAGTAATGACTTTAAAGGAATAGTTACTAACGTAACTACGCCTGACGGCGTATGACAAATTACTCCTTCCCAAAATGAAATTGTTGAATACTGAAAAAAAGATATTAACGAAGTGATCCAAAAAATAAAAGAATACTGCAAAGAGTGCAAAGTTATCTACGCGCCGCCACCGGACGAAAGGAGGTATGCAAATCATCTACTAAGTAAATCCTTTGCAGAAAAAATACAATACTTCAACATGGACTTATATACCTTCCTTGGCAACATCATAAAAGCCAGTTCCAAACTGCAATTTGCAAAACCAGCCAACAGCGCTAAAAACATATATTACAATCGGTGAGACATAATTGACAAAGCACAAAAGGAAAGGTTGAAAACCGAATCAAAGCAAGCAGAAACAAAAAAAGTTACTTATTTATCTTAATTTATATTCTAATTACCCAAAAATGCGTAGCCACTTGAATGTTGATATACA
>JAEUUQ010000051.1 GCA_016787505.1 Saprospiraceae bacterium
AAATTGGCTTGGTGCAAAACAGGTGTAGGTGAAGGGAGTATTGGAGTTATTTACGGCAGGAGCACAATTTTTTAGGCTTAGTTATTGCTAAATCTAAAATTTGTCATATTTTTATACAAATTATCCGATAAAATGTATAAAAGAAAAACATTTCATGTATTAGAGGCCCACCTCCCTAAAAAACAAGTGACGGCAATTACCGGCATGAGGCGGGTGGGTAAAACGACAGCCATTAAATACCTGCTCAGTAAAATCGGGCATCAAAACAAGATATACCTTGACCTAGAGCGGATCGAATACCGGCATTTATTCAACCAGGATTCTTATGTTGACATCGAACGCGGGTTGACCCAGTTGGGTATTGATTTTTCAGCTCCGGCGGTCATTGCCCTCGACGAAATACAACTGGTGAAGCATATCCCCAGTGTAATAAAAAGCTTATATGATACGTACGACGTAAAATTTATCGTATCGGGTTCGAGTTCGTTTTACATCAAAGATCATTTCTCCGAGAGCCTGGCCGGACGGAAAAAAATATTTGAACTATGGCCCTTGGATTTCCGGGAATTCCTTGAATTCAAAGACGCCTGGAAACCCCAAATCGAGGAGGAACGGGAAAAACCGTTTTTGCGTACTTTTTACGACCTCTACAGCGAGTTATACGAAGAATACATACGCTTCGGGGGATTCCCGGAGGTAGTCCTTGCCGGCAGCGCCGCAGACCGGGAGGATTATCTCTCCGACATCATCAACGCCTATATCGAGCTGGATATTAAATTATTATCTGATTTCGAAGTGACGGATTCGCTGTATAAGCTCATGTTACTGCTGGCCGGACGGGTGGGTAGCAAGATGGATTACAGCAAGCTGGCAGCCATCATCGGTATCAACCGACACAAGGTCAAAGACTACCTCTCGCTATTAGAATACACGTATTTTATCCAATTGGTAAAGCCGCTTTCCAAAGGCATCGACAAGGAGCTAACCAGCCAGCCCAAAGTGTATTTTTCAGATACCGGCATCCTCAACAAGCTCCAAAAGGGCTTATCCAGCGGCCATATTTTTGAAAATGCCATTGCCAACCAACTCGCGCAGATGGGTACGCTGAATTATTTCGAAAAATCGAAAAGCAAAGAAGTCGATTTTATCCTGAATGATCAAATAGCATACGAGGTGAAGGAAACGCCGGCGCCTCAGCACCTTAGCGCTTTGAAACACCAGGCTACTGCCATTGGACTACAGGACTATCGCCTTATCGGGCGTTATCCCGGCGCACCGGGGTTCGGGGAATTTGTTTGGGGAGGGAATTTGTTTTAGGGGCAAGGTTCGGAGAAAATCCCTATTTTCACCTTACAATCATATTTCATTATGACCAAACGCTACCCGCGCGTACTTTCCTCCGGCGCCAATAATACGGTGATCGTGCTTTCCGAGACGGAAGCGGGTAAGTTGTTTGCCGGTGATACCCGTTCGGATATAGGCTCGGAAGCCGAAAAAATGAAATACGCCAATAACGTTAACAGCCTCGTAGTGCGCTTCATCCGCCTCGACGTGTGGAATGAAGACACCGAAATGCTGGTCATGGAGCGCTTGTACCCCATGGATTACCGCGCTTACGAACAGGAAAAACGGGAATTGTGGGTAGACGTGATGGAAGATGAACTAAAACAGTTGCACCAGGCCGGTTTCGTTCACCGCGATCTTCGCCGGCTCTCCGATATGCCGGGTTTGAGTTTCGACAATGTTTTTCTCACTTCCGACGGCTTGCGCCTCATTGACGTGGGTATTTCAGCACTCCGCCACCAGGTCGGCGACCGCTTGTTCGACCGTTTTGTGCAGCAGGAATTGGAGGAGTTGGAGCAGTTTAGGCAGTTTTTTTTGTCGAGGTGACGACCTGGGAATAGACAACGGTGGTGACAAGGTGACGGCCTGGGGAAACGCCCAGGTGGTGACAAGGTGACGGCTAGCGTACCGTCTGCTTTAGCTGACGAAAAATTATTGCTATAAATCAAGTAACTGTTTAGTAGGGTTTAGTGCATGCGCAGTTTAGCGATAGGGTTTAGTTAACTAAACATACAGCTAAACCCAATCGCTAAACCCTTCTAAACAGGTACTAATTAAATTATTATCGATTCAACAACCCATGACCACCCAAATCCAACAAGAACTACATCGCCTTGAACGACAGCACAATATCAAAATTCTTTATGCTGTAGAAAGCGGCAGTCGTGCCTGGGGCTTTGCATCTCCCGACAGCGATTGGGATGTGAGGTACATCTATATTCATCAACTCGACTGGTACCTGCAAATCGACGATAAAAAAGATAGCCAGGACGAAATCCTGCCTAACGACATTGACCTCGCAGGCTGGGAACTCAAAAAAGCATTGCGCCTGTTCAGAAAATCCAATCCCCCCATGTTAGAGTGGCTGAGAAGTCCGATTGTATACCTCCAGCAAGGTTCTACCGCCGATCAACTGCGCGAACTGATGAAAACCTACTTCAATCCGAAGTCCTGCCTGTATCATTATTTGAATATGGCAAAAGGCAACTTCAAAGAGTATTTGCAAGGGGATTTAGTGCGACTAAAAAAATACTTTTATGTGCTGCGCCCCGTATTAGCCTGCGATTGGATTCAGGCAAACAACACCATGATCCCCATGGAGTTTCACAAGCTCCTGGATAGCCAGGTGAAGGATACCGCAGTAAAAGAGGAAATTCAGCAACTACTCGTCAGGAAAATGGCCGGAGAGGAACTCCACAAAGAGCCAAAAATTCAAATTCTGAATGACTACCTGGCAGAGAAAATTGCTTATTTTGACGAATATGCAAAATCGTTGCATCCCCACATACAACCCGATACTGCCCTGCTGAATGAGCTATTTGTAAAATCTTTGCACGAGGCATGGGAGGCATAGCCTAAAGCATGAGGTCATGCCCTCCCATTTCCGTACAAAATCCCTTATGTTTGATTTTCGTAACCATCGCTTTGAATTTCGTTACCAAAACGCCTGAAAATCAGCTCCCTTTGTGCTTGTTTCCATCAATAAAATAAGCAGATGAGGCTGAATGTCAAAAACACCTTGCTCCTTCCGGCGCTGCTGAGTCTCGCCACGAGCGCTTTTTCGCAGCAAGCCGACAGTATCAAACAGGTGGTGAACTTCAAAGGTGCTGTCAGCGTGACCAATAATGGCTTTTCATTTATCCCCTCTTTTACACTGGGTGATCCGGCGGCTATTGTCAACCTGTCGGTCGGCGGTAAAAGGTTTAGCTTTGAGCCGGAGTTTCGCTACGCGCTGGAGGGGAAACCCTGGTCTTTTATTTTTATCTGGCGGTATAAATTGGTGAATAGAAATAAATTTCAGCTTACACTGGGTACGCATTTGCCCGCGTTGTCTTTTCGCACCATAAACGTTGAGAGAAATGGCGAAACGCAGGAAGTAGTCCAGTCGCTGCGTTTTTTTCCGGTGGCGGAACTGTCGCCCAATTATTTGATTGCAAAAAATGTAAACGTGGGCATTTTTTATCTCTACGGGCGCGGCGCTGAAAAAGACATTACCAGAAACACCCACTTTCTATCTTTGCGGGGCAATTTTTCTGATATTCCGCTCTCGAAGAAATTGTATGCGAAATTCACACCCCAGTTTTTTTATCTTAGATCGGATGAAAAAGATGGATTCTATGTAGCTTCCGGACTTGCGCTGGCTGTGCGAAATTTTCCGCTTTCTGTTTCGGCTTTGATGAATAAACCGCTTCAAACGGACCTTGCCGGACAGGATTTTGAATGGAATGTGAGTTTGATTTATTCGTTTAATAAAAATTTTGTTAAGTTGTAAGCATGGACAAAATCGAATCCATAGAAGATTTCTATAAGCGAAAATTCGATTGGATGCCCGACAATATCCGCAACGAGATTGGGCATTTCAATGTGTTTCGGCTGGAACCCTTTGTGGGCGATCAGGCAAAGCCCGTGCCCTATAAACGACGCGATTATTACAAGATTATGCTTGTCATCGGCGGCAGTAAGGTCCATTATGCCGATAAGGTGGTGGAGGTGCAAAAACAGGCTTTGTCATTTTCGAATCCTCAAATTCCCTATAAATGGGAGCATATCGATAATATCCGGAGCGGATGTTTTTGCATTTTTAATGCGCACTTTTTTCACCAATACGGCGACTTAAATCAGTATTCGGTTTTTCAGCCCAATGGCACGCATATATTCGAGCTGAGCGACGAGCAGGTTGAGCGTATAAAAATTGTTTACGAGCGTATGTTTGAGGAAATAAATTCCGAGTACGTGCACAAATACGACGTACTTCGAAATCTCGTTTTTGAATTGTTGCATTTTGCTATGAAGTTGCAGCCGACTTCAAGGTTTGATAACCACCCGATCAACGCATCCCAGCGGATTGCTACGCTATTTTTAGAATTATTGGAACGCCAATTTCCTATCGAGGAAAACCACCCACGGGTGAGCCTGCGCTCCGCTTCCGATTTTGCGCACCAATTAAATATTCACGTAAACCACCTCAACAGGGCGGTAAAAGAAAATACCCAAAAAACAACCACCCAAATTATCGCCGAGCGGATTTTGCAGGAGGCAAAAATCCTGCTGAAGCACAGCAAATGGAATGTGTCAGAAATTGCCGACGCTTTGGGTTTTACAGAAGTGACGCATTTTAACAACTTTTTCAAAAAGCACGTATTGCTAAGTCCTATGCAATTTCGGAGGCATTAACACGCAACTCCCCACGCAACCATGTGAAATTGGGCGCAAACCATTTTGTCGCATCCAGGAAATATTAATGTCATAAAAGTCTATTGTTTATTGGCTCCCATAACTTTGCATCCTGCCGATTTGATGCAGTATCGTACTGCGCGCAAGCGTCCCAGAGGGACGGTTTTTTTGTAGAAAAACAGGGAGAAAACCGATATGCGTTCCGGAGGAACGATATCTAAATACCCACAATAGCGTTCCTCCGGAACGCATACGCGGGGCGTGGGAATTCTACAAAAATATCGTTCCTCTGGAACGGCTACGGTGTGGGCGTGTTGATTTTTGTGGAGGTTTGTGCGACAATTTGGTTTGCACCCTGTGAATTTTTACAATAATTAGTTAACTTGAGCGTATAAAATTATACATCCATTTCAATATCATGGCAATTTTCAACCTTAACATCAACGGTAAAAAGCAGCAGGTGGACGTCGATCCCGCTACGCCCATTCTCTGGGTGCTGCGCGACCACCTCAACCTGGTGGGTACCAAATACGGCTGCGGTATTGCCCAATGCGGCACTTGTACGATCCTCGTGGGCGACATAGCCATGCGCTCCTGTATGCTGCCCGTCTCGCAGATAGGCAACCAGGCTATCACCACGATCGAAGGGCTGTCGGAAGACGGCGACCACCCGGTGCAAAAAGCCTGGCTGGAACACGACGTACCGCAATGCGGCTACTGCCAGGCCGGACAAATTATGAACGCCGTGGCCCTTTTGAAGGCCAATCCAAAGCCCAGCGATGAGGAAATTGATGGCGCGATGAACGGCAATATCTGCCGCTGCGGCACGTATGTGCGCATCAAGGCAGCGATTAAGGCAGCAGTATAACTTAGACTATCAGACTGTCAGACTATAAGCACAGGTTTTTTAAACCACAGAGTTTCACGGAGTTTACACGGAGTTTCACAGAGGCTAACATCTCACTCCGTGAAACTTTGTGTGAACTCCGTGAAACTCCGTGGTTAATAAATATCCCCGCTAAATTTATACACACAACAAAACCTATTTCACGATGACAATCGTAAAAACAACATATAACAGGCGTTCTTTTTTGCAAACCACCGTCCTCGCCGGAGGCGGCATGATGCTGGGCTTTAGCTGGCTGGCTTCCTGCAACCCTACGCCCGAGGAAGTGCTCAACATGCCGAAAGAGTGGTTTAATATCAACGGGTTTCTGAAAATCGGCGAAAACGGCGTGGTCACCATCATGTCGCCCAACCCCGAAATCGGGCAGAACGTGAAGACCTCGATGCCTATGATCATTGCCGAAGAGCTCGACGTGGACTGGAAAAACGTGGTAGTAGAGCAAGCGCCGCTCAATACCGATATTTTTACCCGCCAGCTGGCCGGCGGCAGCCAGTCGATCCGGCAGGGGTGGCAGAGCCTGCGTATGGCCGGCGCTACGGCCCGGCACATGCTGCGGGAAGCCGCGGCCCAACAGTGGCAGGTACCCGTAGCCGAAATTACTACCGCTATGGGCGTTGTGTACCATGAAAAAAGTGGCAAATCTGTAGGCTACGGCGAGGTGGCCTCGGCGGCCGCTAAAATCCCGGTACCCGAAGAGGTGCAACTCAAAGATGCAAAGGATTTCAAGATCATCGGCACATCCCGCAAGAATGTGGACGGCAATAAGATCGTGACGGGGCAGCCGCTGTTCGGACTGGACTATCGCCGCGAGGGCATGCTCATCGCCATGATCGCACACCCACCGGCTTTTGGTATGAAACTGAAATCGGTAGACGACTCGGCGGCAAAAGCCATGCCCGGCATCAAGGATGTCTTCACGGTTAACATCTATAACGAAGGTTACGAAAAACAATGGTCGGATACAACCGCCTTTGAAGAGCTGGTGGTGGTGGTGGGCAATACGACCTGGGAGGTGATGAACGCCAAAAAGGCCCTGAGAATTGAGTGGGAGCGCACCTCAGCAGCCGAAAATACCGAGGGCTATATGGCCAAAATGGCCGCGCTTACCGCCAAGCCAGCCACCCAGCTCCGCAAGGACGGCAACCCCGAGGCGGCCTTCAAAAGCGCCGCAAAGGTCATCGAACGCACGTATACCGCCCCCTTTCTGCCCCACAATACGATGGAGCCGATGAATTTCTTTGCGCATGTAACAGCCGACAAAGCAGAACTCGTGGGGCCGATACAGACGCCGGAATTCATGGAAAAAACGGTGGCCGCCCGCCTCGGACTGCCCCTCGAAAAGATCGATATTCAGATGACCCGTCAGGGCGGCGGCTTTGGACGGCGCCTTTACGGCCACTTTGTGGTGGAGGCGGCAGTCATTTCGCAAAAGATGAACGCGCCCATTAAGCTGGTCTATACCCGGGAGGACGACATGACCCAGGGCGTCTATCGCCCCGCCTACCACGTCACTTACCGCGCCGCCCTTGACGCCAATAATAAGCTAATCGGTTTTCATATCCGCGGAGGCGGCATCCAGGACAGCCCCGTGCATGCCGACCGTTTCCCGGCCGGCGCCATAGACAACTACCTGGCCGAAGACTGGACGTTGGACTCCAACATATCCACCGGGGCCTGGCGCGCGCCGGGCTCGAATTTCATTGCCGGAGCCGAACAGTCGTTCCTGGATGAGGTGGCGGAGGCTATGGGCAAAGACCCGATTGCTTTCCGCCTGGAACTGTTCGACCGTGCTATGAAAAACCCCGTGGGCAAGAACAACGACTACGAGGCGGCCCGCTATGCAGGTGTATTGGAATTGGTGCGCGAGAAATCGGGCTGGGGAAAAAACGACCCTGCAGGCGTACACCGCGGCGTTTCGGCTTATTACTGCCACAATTCCTATGTAGCCCAGGTAATAGACATGGTGTTGGAGAACGGCAAACCCGTGATTCAAAAAGTGCACTGCGCCGTTGACTGCGGTATCGTGGTGAACCCAGACGCTGCTACCAATCTAGTGGAGGGCGGTATCGTGGACGGCATCGGCCATGCCTTATACAGCACCCTCACTTTCAAAGACGGCGCGGCAGAGCAAAGTAATTTTGATAAATACCGCCTCATCCGCCATAGCGAGGCGCCCAAGGCTATCGAGGTACATTTCGTGAACAACGGAATTGACCCGACGGGCCTCGGCGAGCCTTTGAATCCGCCTATTATCGGCGCGCTGGCTAATGCTATGTACAAGGCCACCGGCAAGCGGGTGTATGATCAGCCGTTCCTGGCGGGCGGACAGATACTGGGATAGAGTGAGTGAGGGAGTGAGGGAGTGAAATTTCAATGATCCCTCCGTCTGGAGCCGCGACTGGTATTGCCCGATGATCTCGAATTCAATTTCGGCGGGCAGCTTGAGTTTGGCGGTCAACTTCGACGACCATTGGTCGGCATTAAAATCAAAGGAAGTGGCTTCCAGTGAGCCTTGGCGGTTGAAATAATTGTAGTTGAAATCGCCGTTGAAGGACAACCATTTGGTGGCGTCGATTTTGCCGTTTATCTCGATGCCAGTGGAGCGGTTGGTACCGATATTCATGGGCATAAAAATGCTGACATTATTTTCAAAAGTAGACACCTGTTCCACAGCTTCCGTGGTATAGGCGATATACACGGCATTTAATAGCGGAAGTACAGCAATTGAACGCACTCCCGCAACGGGTGGAGGGAGTACAGAAGTCGGTCATTAAAACTAAAAATTATGAAAGAAGCATTTATAGTTCTAATTTGTCTTTTCTGTAACTTTGATGCCTTGATTTGCCAAAGTGAATATGAGAAACTAATGGACGAATGTAAGGAACAAGGTTTTTTTGAAAGCCAAGAATGCATGATAGGAAAAGAAATTCCTGAATTCAATGGAATCACCTATGAAGGGAGACAGATTGGGAACAGTACAATAAAAAACAAAATAGGTGTTATAAATTTTTGGTTTATGGCTTGTCCACCTTGCATGGCAGAATTAGATGGATTAAATGCCGTTGTCGAACATTATAAAGAAAGGAGCGACATAGAATTTATTTCTTTTACGACAGATGATAAGCAAGATATTATAGAAGGATTTTTACCTTTTCATCAATTAAAATTTGAAATTATACCTGATGCCGAAAATACGATTTCAGAAGTTTTTAAAAGCTGGTGGGGATTTCCAACGACTATCATTATTGACAAATCAGGAAAGATTCATAAGATTTTTTCTGGAGGAATGACGGATGAAAAAGAAGCAAGTAAAGAAATTGAAAGAACACTTATCAGATTGATAGATGAATGTTTAGAAAAATGAAAACGAACTGACAACAAAGCATATTTCGGTCATGCCCAGCAAAAGCTGTTTACGCCTTATATGCGGGACGTAATAATAATTTTAAAATGAAAATGAAAATGAAAATGAAAATGAAAGGAAAATACCTAATTAGCGTTTTTCTGATGCTTTGTACCGGCTACGTCTTTGCCCAGTGCGGTGTGAATGAAGTAGAAGTCAGGGTAGAAATTACCACTGATGCTTATGGTGGTGAAACGTACTGGACCTTGACCGATTTAATGGGTACGGTCGTGATGCAGGGCGGCCAAGGAGGTGTTTATGGGAATAACACGATTTATAAAGACAGCCTTTGCGTTCCTGCTGACGGCTGCTTTTTCTTTGAGATATACGACACCTACGGGGACGGAATTTTTGCTCCCAGCGGGTATGAGCTTTATGTAAACGAACTGCTCGTTTCCAGCGGTTCCGATGATATCAATAGCTACGCTTATGTTACTGCGCATTGTCCGAATGCATGTACGATGGTACTAGATGCGCTGAATGACCTTCAGGCACATATAAATGGAACGGCCACGCTTTCCGGAAATGAACTGACCCTTATCAGAAACACCTTTGTCCAGTTCCCGGCATGTCTTGCCGAAAGCGAGTCTATCATTCTACTGGGCAAAACGGTGGTTGAAGATTTTGACGATCAAATTGGGGCACTTTTCACTACTCCCAACACCATGAACGGTTTTTCCAAAAATCCTGCAAACGCTCCCGGGCTGGAAATGGAACGGGCAATGCTTGCGCTTCAGCAAGGAATATTCGACGCCGTATTCACCCAGGCGGTTTATGCAGAATATCCGCAGCATATCAATGGTTGGAAATTCAATTCGTGCAGCGTTTTCCCCGGTTTTGTCGCCCCGCCATCTGATTCATCTATAAATAATGCAGTACTGGTACGTGCAAATTTTGAAGACCCGGATGGGATGAACCCCTACTACGATATTAATTTTGAAAGAATGGAACATGCCCTTCGACCTACAGGGCTGTATTTGTCTCCCGGAAGTGTAGCCGGCGTGACAGTACCCGATAGCTTGGTCGGCCAAGACTATTGGATCAGGGTGGGTTCGCATGACTGGGACTTGACTGACAGGACCGAATTCAGGCGATTGGACAGGATATCGAAGCGATTCCCTATTGATTCAACGACCGTATCGGTTTACAATCCGATGGGAGGAGCAATCTCGATACTTGTCCCCTTCGGCGCCAATGATGGCATTGTCGAGGTCAGCGTGAGCAACGGCGTGGAAGCACCTTTCTTTTCGTTGAAACCATTTCATGAAACAACTGATTTCGATGCAGAACTGAGCAAGCCCGGGCCTTGGGCTGTCTTTGAGACGGACAATGTGATGTACACCATTCCCAAACATTCCATTGTTCCTGGCCAGTATGACCTCAAACAAACCTTACAGGATTGGGAGACGGCTGTGCGGGGCATCAATTCCATTCTGGCCCGACAGATTATTCCCGACAAGCACAATATGTACATGATTGCTGATTTGGATATCAGGTTTGGCGCCTATTCCATCGGTTATCCAATGTCGAACACACCGCTGAACTATACAGATGTACC
>JAEUUQ010000148.1 GCA_016787505.1 Saprospiraceae bacterium
TATGCTGCCTCCATCCCTGGCGTGGTCGTATACGCCGCCGCTACCAATCTGGATGATACTGGTAGCTCTGACGATTGTGCCGGAGTTAGTGATTGTGCCGTTTACGGTCAAATCGTAAGTGCCTGTGCCGTTATTTATCGTTAGTGTAACGCCGCTATCTACGATTACCTCGCCACCCGATTCAATTGTAGTTTGATCAGTGGTAACACTAGCCGTTACCGTGACAGCATGTGTGTTTTTGATGTTGATCAATCCATTGGCATTGGTGGGCGTACCTTGCGCCATGGTAGGAGTTAACCAACTGCTGCCGTCAAACCGTTCCCAGGTTGGGAGGTCATTCCAGTTACCGGATGATGCAGAGCGGTAATCGCCTGCGGTTTGGCCATTTAGCAAGTTAAATGACAACAAGCCGGCGAAGGTAAGAACGATAGTGAAGTGTGCTGAAAGTTTCATCGTGTAGTTGCTATGTTTAGTTTTTGGTAGTATGCAAATACAAGGTTATTAAAAACTTGGCATTTTCACAACGAATATGAACTCATAATGCTTTATTTTTCATATATTTATATTTTTTTAATACCAATAGAAAGGCAAATAAAGTCAACTAATTTGTTGAAAGTACGCAGATTTAGGATAAATTTAGGTAACAAACAAAAGTCCGGTATCGCACAAGTCAATATGCAATATGAACACCTCACTCATCGAAAAGGCAGAAACCCACCTGGCCATGCTACTGAAAAATGCAGCCCCGGCCAAAGGCGCCAAAGACCTCGCTATACAACTCGGGCGGCGCTACAACATACCCGATGAAACCCTGGAAGCCCTGGCACTGGCCGCTTTGTTTAACCAGGCGGATGACAAAACCCAGGCTTTGCAGTGGCTGCAAGCTCAGGGCGCCGCGTCCGGATTAGTCGATCAGGTAAATGCCCTACTGCAATCGCAACAAGCCGGCGACAAAAACCTCGATATGCCCCGGCAAATCCTGCGCGACGCCCGGTATTACCGCCTGCAGGACGGACAAGCCGGCGCCGAAGCCATGCTCAACGACCAGCGCAGGGAGTGGGAGAAAAAGGAAGGCCTGGTCTACGACGAAGCCACCTGGCCCGAAGTCGCCCGCAAGTATTGGAAACAACTGCGCTTCTATACCGGAGAAGCGGCGGCCCTAATGGACGATACCCGCCGCGAAGCCGCCAAAGCCTGGAAACAAAAAGATAAGGAAGAGGAAAAGGCTGACAAAAAGGATAATAAGAAGAAGAAAAAAGACAAAAAGGCCGTACCTGCCGGCGAGGATTTCCCCATCAGCGACAGCAAAAGTGTGCAGATGATGTTCAAGACTTCGCTGCGCAACCACATCGACCTGACCAATATTGCCGACAACAAGGCCAATATTATGCTCAGTATCAATGCGTTGATTATTACGATTCTAATTTCGCTACTGCCTACCAGCCTGCAGGGGCATACCTATTTACTGGCGCCCGTCGGCGTATTACTCGCTTCTTGCGTGGTGTCTATTATTTTTGCCACCCTGGCTACCCGTCCGGTAAAAACCGAAGGATTTACGAATATCGATAAGATCAAATCGGAGACCACCAACCTGTTTTTCTTCGGCAATTTTTATAAAATGAACCTTCCCGACTACAAGCAGGGCATGCGCCAAGTGATCGAAGACGAGGAGCTGATGGAAAATGCGATTATGACCGATTTGTTTTTTCTGGGCAAGGCGCTGGGGCAGAAGTTTAATCGCCTGCGCATTTGCTATAGTGTATTTATGGTGGGCATAACGCTTACGGTGATTGCTTTTGCGGTGGCGTATGGGGTGAAGGGGTAGTTCTCTGTTATGGGTTGTGGGTTATGGGTTATGGGTTATGGGTTATGGGTTGTGAGTTATGGGTTATCTGTTAATGACGTATAAACCCACAACCCACAACCGACAACCGACAACCGATTACCTCCTCGGCGGCGAAACAAAGAAAGAAATTCCTCCACAAAAGCGGTTATTGGTATTCATCGGCTGGCGGGCGCCGGTGGCGGGGTTTTCGAGTCGAGAATTGGCGTTAATGGCGT
>JAEUUQ010000219.1 GCA_016787505.1 Saprospiraceae bacterium
AATTGGTGAATGAACTCAAGCGGTCGAATAGCGAGTTAGAACAGTTTGCCTATATCGCTTCGCACGACTTACAAGAACCATTGCGCAACGTAGAGGGGTATATTAGTTTGTTGAAACGCCAATGGAAAAAAGCAAGCGAAAATACGATAGTAGAATACCTGGGGCACGCCATAAAAGGCGTGGTGCGCATGCAGGCATTGATACACGATTTATTATATTATTCTCGTGCAGGCCGGGATGTTACTCCATTTATGGAGATTTCTACTGAGTTAATTATTGAAATAGCTAAAAATAATCTGCGTTTGCCAATTCAACAATCGCATGCTATTATTGCTACCGAAAATTTACCTCCGGTTATTAAAGGCGCCCGCTTGCAATTAATCCAGGTATTCCAAAATTTATTGTCCAATGCCATTAAATTTACACCCCATTATCAGCAACCGAATATTTTAATAAAATATACCAAAGAAAAAAAACACCATCGATTTGAAATAATTGATAACGGCATAGGTATCGCTGAAAAAGATATTGAACGCATTTTTGTCAATTTTCAACGACTCCACCCTTACGAAGCATACGAAGGCACCGGCTTAGGTCTTGCTATTTGTAAAAAAATTATCGAGCGCCACCAGGGCACTATCGGTGTTTTTTCCGAATTGTGAAAAGGAAGCACTTTTTATTTTACACTACCGGCATGAGGGACTTTGGGACTGTGCGACTTTGGGACTTTGGGAACTTAGGAGCTTCCCGTATCTTGTACGCTTATGTTCGCACAGTCGCACAGTCGCACAACCTACCTGGGCGTATACATCGGTCGTGCCTGGGAGGTTTTGTCAGTGAGATAACTCGGCTGCGCCTGCCCTAACTGCGCAGGCTGCTGAGCGTAGTACATTGCCGTTTGGCTATTCACTGCGACGGTTTTTTTGACTTCAATTGCCGCAATCTCCACTGCTTTCCGGGGCATCATATTCACTGCGGCCTCCAGCAACTGGTTGGCCAGGCCGTTGACCGACTTGCCCCGCAGATTGCTCAGTACACTTACCACAATGCCCGAATTGGCATCATATAGAACAATTGAGCGGTAGCCCCATGCACCGGAATGGTAGTGCCTGATGCCGCCTTCCACGATATTGGCTCGCATGCCCAGGGAATAATTAAACCGGGTTACCTGTCGCAATTGCTCTTGTGCATAAGGAGATAAAAAATCGTTGCCGAATAATTGCCGGAACCAGGTGGCGAGGTCGTCGGCCGTACTCCAGATGCCGCCGGCCGCCTGGATAAAAGAGCTGAAAGCTTCGTCGCGCTCCGGTGCGGAGCGGGGCGAACTGCTATCGAACAACTTTGCCCAGGGGGCGTCGAAAATCTGGTCGCCGCCGGCCGGATAGGCGGTTTTGCTCAAACCCAGCGGTTCAATAATATACTGGTGCAGCAGGTTGCGAAAACTGTCACCGCCTGCCGCTTCGCAAACCAGGGCAGCTACGAGAAAATTGGTATTGGAATAGCGGTAGCCCTGTCCAGGCTGAAAATGAGGGGCCCCGATGGTAGCCAGGACGGCTTTGGGCGTCCACAGCGAATCGGGATTATTGTTGTATGTTTTGAGGGTGCGATAAGAAGCGTCGTTATAAAAGTCGAACAAGCCGCTTTGGTGGCTGAGCAATTGCCGAACGGTGATCCCGGGGTTGACGTGCTTCATATAGGGCAAATACGTGCCGATGCTATCGTCGAGATGAAGCAGTCCTTCGTCTTGCAACTTTAGACAAAGCCCTGCCACAAAAGTTTTTGAGCAGGAAGCGATACAAAAACGCATATCGGCTTTAATAGCGGCGCCGCCTTTAGAAACGCCGTAAGTACCGATCCAGCGGCCCTGTCCGGGTATATCTACCGCCACGGACAAGCCCTTGTAGCTTTTGCCGGCATTGTCGGTCAACGCCTGCAGCGTCTGGGCAAGCGCCGGGTCGAAAGAAGGGTCGGTGACCTGGGTTTTAGCGGTATAAACAAAGACTGTTAAGGCCAAAAATAGAACGGTAATACGTTTGGTCATGCGTCTTCTTATTTTCATGATAATACGGGTGTGTCGGTGCCGGGGGTAAATATATTATTTTTGGTAAGATTTTAGTATATGTAGTGTTTAATTTTGTAAAATGTGGAATGTTTATAGGTTTATGGGTTTATAGGTTTATATACAAAATAGTCTAATAGTCTATAAAAAACGGCCGCCCCGCAATCACGCTGGGCGGCCCGATTTATCCTTAGATAAGCACTTACAAATTCGGCTGCGGCGTAATGCGCAGGTATGACTTCAGTCGCTTGTGCCCTTTGGGGAAGCGAGCGGGCACTTCTTCATCGGGGATAGCGGGGGCGATCACCACATCCTGGCCGAACTCCCAGTCGACCGGCGTGGCTACGCTGTAGTTGTCGGTGAGCTGCAGGGAGTCGATGACGCGCAGGATTTCGTGGAAATTGCGGCCCGTGGAAGGCGGATAGGTCATCGTAAGCCTGATCTTTTTGTTCGGGTCGATCACGAATACCGTGCGGACGGTAAATTTCTCCGTCTGGTTGGGGTGGATCATGTCGTACAACTCGGCCACCTTGCGGTCTTCGTCGGCGATAATCGGGAAGTTGAGCGTTACGTGCTGCGTTTCTTCGATGTCTTTTACCCATTCGTGGTGCGAAGGCAGCGGGTCGACGCTAAGGGCAACGACCTTTACGTTGCGCTTGTCAAATTCGGCCTTCAATGCGGCCGTTCGGCCCAGCTCGGTGGTACACACCGGCGTAAAGTCGGCAGGGTGCGAATACAAAACGCCCCAACTGTTGCCGAGGTATTCGTGAAAATCGATATCGCCTTCGGTTGTTTTGGCCTTGAAATTGGGAGCAAGATCCCCTAATCGTAATGACATATAGATGATGTTTTAGTTATAAAAAAATCAAAATGTTTCCGTACCGGGTAAAGCAATGCGCTCACCTTTGACGGTGAAAGTTTCAAATATTTTCCGCCTGCCGGCAGTGATAAATGTCTCTTCTTCAAGAAATTTTTGCAACAAAGCGGCGATTGCCTCAAACTCTACCAGAAAACCGTCGTGGCCGTAAATGCTGTCGATGATCTCCAGCCGCGCGTTTGGGATGTGGCGCGCCAGGAAGGCCTGCTCTTCTATCGGGAACAGGATGTCGGAGCGAATGCCCACTACCAGCGTGGGCGCACTGATGCGACCCAGCGCAGCGGCAGCGCTTTCTCTGCCGCGCCCCAGGTGGTGGCTGTCCATGGCTTTGCTCAGAGCCAGGTAAGCCCCTATATGGAAGCGCTTGTAAAGTTTGTACCCCTGATATCGCTGGTAGGCGCCGGCCCGGAAATCGTCGACTTTGGCGGCATTTTCTTCGAGTTGCGACTGCCAATAAGTGTGGTAATGCCGGTACGACAACATGGCGATGGCCCGGGCGGCTTCCAGTCCCTTTTGTCCGCTCTTTGAGGTATCAGCTTCGATGGCCATACGCTGGGCTTCGTTGAAGGCGATGCCCCAGGGCGAATGCCTGGCGTTGGTGGCCAGCACGCAAAGCCGCCTGAACAAGCCGGGCTCTGCCACCGCCCATTCCAATACCTGCTGACCGCCCATGGAGCCGCCGATGGCCAGTTCGATGCCCCGAATACCCAGGTGTTGCCGCAGCAACTGGTGCGCCCGCACCATGTCGCGGATGGTGACCAGCGGAAAATCTCTGCCGTAGGGTTCTCCAGTCTCAGGATTAATACTGTCAGGTCCGGTAGTGCCGTAACACGAGCCCAACATATTGGCGCAGACGATGAAGTAGCGTTCCGGGTCGATCAACCGCCCCTCCCCTACCAGCCCATCCCACCAGTCGGCGGCGTCGGCATTGGCGGTGAGGGCATGGCAGATCCACACTACGTTGTCGCAATTTGCATTGAGCCGGCCATATGTGCAATAGACGACCTGGAGGCCGGAGAGGGAGCCCCCGGCTTCCAGATGAAAAGGTTCGCTGTGTTTGTAGTACATCATGATTTGAGACTTTAGGACTTTGCGACTTTGCGACTTTACGACTTTACGACTTTACGAACAGGGAAACATTACGTATCTTTATTTGCCCAATTTTACAGTCGTACAGTCGTACAGTCGTACAG